>CAUDDF010000033.1:0-24838 GCA_958448275.1 uncultured Collinsella sp. | reverse complement strand
CAGTAGCGGTCAGTAGCGGTCAGTAGCGGTCAGTAGCGGTCAGTAGCGGTCAGTAGCGGTCAGTATATTCTTCGGAGCCGTTTCTCTGGGCTTCGGCGGACTTGCCAACTCGCGCTTGGGCACTACTCAGTAGATTACTCAGCAGTGCCCAGTAGATTACTCAGTAGTGCCCAGCAGGGGGAGGGCAGCAAACGCAATGGGCCTGTTTCCCGGCTAGGACCTGCAGCCTCAAACTTCGCTTGGCATCCTGTAGAACTGGTGCGGGTCTTTCGGGCTTTTCCCTACCCATTCCAACAGGCCTCGACCGGCAAGGTCTTTCAGAGTCTTCGAGGCCGTTTTCCTACCGACATTGGACTCCCGCGCGAGGTCGGAGGTCGTGATTTTCCCCTGAGCGGCGGCAATTGCCATCGCTGCTCGTTCGCGCTCGCTGAGGAGCGGTCGGTTGTCGGCCGCGGTTCTCCTGAAGGCCGCTTTCTGCAACCCAGGACGCTCGAAGACGACGACGGTGCTGTTGACGGTCTGCTCGAAGCGGAACCTCACGCCGGCTGCCTCGCAGGCCTCCTTGATGCGCGGTATGCCCGTGCCGTACTGCTCGATGACGCCGGCGCGGAACAGGGTGCGCGCGATCGCGGGGTTTCGGAGGCCGAACTCGCTCGCGGTACCGTCTAGGTGCTCTTGCGGCGAGTCGCCCTCGGGGAACAGGCCCGGGCTCACGATCTGGACGGTGTCCATGAACACGTTGACCTCGACGGCGGTGCCGGTGGTGTAGTCGCGGTGGCACAGCGCGTTGGCAACCGCCTCGCGGATGGCCTCGGCCGGGATCTCGGGGATCTCCTTGCGGTACATGCCCGTCTCGCCGATGACGAACTCGCGCCTGATGTTCGACGTCACGAAGTACTCGGCGAAGTCGAGCAGCTTGAGCATGGTGCCGCTCTCGCGGCGCAGGTCGAGGATCTTGGCCTTGGTGTTGCCGCCCAGAAGCCCCAGCTTCATCCTGGGGTAGGTGTCGGATCCCTCGCAGAACAGCTCCACCGCGGCGTTTCTTAGGCTGCCGTCGGGCGCGACGAGGTCGAGCCTTGCCAAGGTGTCCTCCACGCCGGCGAACCCGCCGCCCACGCGTCCGGCCCTGCCGCCGCGCGCGACGAAGTCACGCACCGCCTGCTCGTCGGCGTCGGAGACGGGCCTGCCGGACGGCAGCGAGTCCCACGGGCTACGGGCGCGCTCACGCTTGACGACCATGGCGCTCAGCTCCGAGGCCGACAGCGCTTTGTTCGAAGTCCCCACGCGGGTGAAGTAGCGTCCGTCGGCGGAGTAGGGGGCGTCGGCACCTGAGAAGGCAATTTTGATGTATCGCAGCCCATCATCGGCGTCGAGGCACTCGACCGTCGGGAACACCGCGGGCTCGATCTTGTCGGACACCCACGACGTCATCTGGCGCAGCGTTGCGTCGCTGACATCCTGGCCGATGACATCGCCGTTGTCCTTCACGCCGAAGTAGAGCTCGCCGCGGCCGTGCTTGTTCAGCATGGCGCTGATGGCTTGCAGTGCTTCTTTATGCTCGCCAGTGGACTTCTTGAACTCGACGGTCTCGCTCTCGCTGCCCAGGTTCATCCGCGCTGCCTTTCCCGTTCGTTGCTTGTCTCGTTGGATTATACCGTGGTCACCATGGGCGAAAACGTGGAAGCGCGCTTGCTTGCCTCTACCATGTTCTCATGCGCCTTAATGCCCTTTGTGAAGAATCATCCCATTGGGAAACGGGTCCCTATGGAACGATTTTGGTATCAGGCATAGGGGGGCGCTATCGTGGATGTCGTCACCATTGCCTGCGCCCTCGATCCAGAGATGTAATTACAGAAGTGCGGGGAAAAATCGAAAACCTTCGAGCACAACGCGGTTTTTTTGTATCAAAACCGCAGGTCGCGGAAGCCTAAAACGGGGGTCTGGTCAGCATTCCTTTGGTTTTCCCCGCACTTCCGAATTTGGCCTCTCGCCACATCCCGATTACGTCTTAAAGTGGCGCAAAAAGCCGTGTGCTCTGCTTGATTTTGCTCAGGAATTATGCCTGAGGGGTAGTGGATTCGCCTTTCTCCGCCGTGCAGCGGCACGTGTAGGGCTCTCTGGCTCAGGCGCGAGTCGCTTCCCGTCTGAAAAAGTTCTTAAAACAGCTTTAAAGTTGCCTTTGGCCTACATTGACAGTGTACAATATGCATGTTTACCATGGCAAAAGCTAAATTTGGGGAGGGGGAGCGCACGGTGGAAGTGCTGGTTGTTGGCAATACCGTGTATGTCGATGACGACTTTTGTGCCAAGGCGTTTCCCGGTGACCATGTTCAGGTCGTGGCGGCCAACGAGGCGCGCCGCGACGGGTCGTCGCTCCATGCGTCTTGGAAAGAGCTGCTGCAGCACCTGGACCAGGCTTACGAATTCGACCGTGTGGTCTACCTCTCTACCTATCTCACGCCGCATACCGAGGCCGTTGGCGACATCGAGCTGCTGCGCTCCGTCTTTCGGGCTTGCATGGGTCGCCAGATTCAGCTGCTGTTTGTGACTGGTCCCATGGGAGCGGACGGTGCGGTGGACGCTGCGGGGCAAAACGGCAAGGGCATCATTGCCCGTGCGGCCAACGACCTGTGCCGCTACTATGCGGTCCGCGACGGCATTCAGGCCAAGATCTTGTGCGTGCCGTATCTGTACACCGCCTCGCCCACGCTGGAAGACCCGATTTTGACCCCGCTGTTCGAGGCGTGCTCGCAAGGCTCTGCTGTCATGAGGGCTGGGGCGGACTCACCGCTCGGTGCCCTCTGCGCCGAGGAGCTGGCCGTTCTGGTGCGTCGCATCTTCGACAGCTGGGATGCCACATTCGAGGAACTCGAGGTTCCGGATAGCTTTGCCCACACCGTGGGAGACCTGGGCGAGGCGCTCAAGGGCTTGTTCCCGGGGCTCGACATTACCTACGACGGGGACGCCGTCGTCTCCATTGCTCCGAGCGATACCGTCCGCACGCGCTACGGGTGGTTCCAGCGCTATGACGTGCTGCGCGATCTTTCGACCATACACGCCCGCTGGGAGCAGACCCTCGCGGGCAAGCGCCATCCGCTGCGTGCCGCCATCGACCGCATGCGCGGGCGGACACTGCCCATCAAATGCCTGGAGACCGCGCTGGCCTGGGTGCTCTTTGAGGGCCTGGAGCTGGTGTTTTCGCAGTCTGCTCAGCTTAACGTGCTCGACTACCGCCTGCTGTACGTGGTACTGATCGGCACGCTGTATGGGCTCGATTTTGGCCTGGTTGCGGCGCTGCTGGCGTCGGTGGGTTTGGCAGCCAGCTATTTTACTCAGTACGGCTATACCTTCCAGGGTCTGTTCTATGAGCCGTCTAACTGGCTGCCGTTTATTGCGTACTTTGTGGTGGGCGCCGTGTGCGGCTATGTACAGCTGCGCAACAGCGAGGCCGTTAAGGCGGAGCGTGACGAGAACGAGCTTGTGCGAAACCGCAATACGTTCCTAACGCGGCTCTATCACGACGCGATTGAGGACAAGCGTGCCTATAAGCGACAGATTGTGGGGCGCCACGACAGCTTTGGCAAGATCTTTGCCGTGACGCAGGAGCTCGACGTACTCAACCCGCGCGACATCTACCGCAAGTGCTGCGAGCTGCTGGGCGAGATTCTCGAAAACGATTCGGTGACGATCTACCACGTTTCGGGCGGGGCGTTTGCGCGTCTGGTGGCGGCGAGTCCCGTGATTGCCGAAGATGCCACGCGCTCGCTCACGCTCGAGCAGCTTGCGCCCCTTTTGGGCGGCGGGGGTCGTTCGAATCTGTGGGTGAATCGCGAACTGACGCCGGGGCTTCCCATGTTTGGATATACGATCGAGCACGACGGGGCGCCCGCCGTGTTGATCTTTGTGCGTCGTGCGGCCGAGAACCAAATGACGCTCTATTACCAAAACCTGTTCCGCATCTTGTGCGGACTGGTCGAAATCGCGTTGGGCCGTGCCTTTGACTATGAGGCCGTGGCACAGGATAAGCGCTGCGTTGACGGCACTTGCGTGCTCAAGCAGGCGGCCTTTGGCCAAGAGCTCGCGGCCGAACAGGCGCTGGCAGACGGCAAGATGGGGAGTTTTTTGCTCCTGCGCGTCGTGCCGGGCATGGAGCCTGTCGGCGAGCTGGTGGGCGCTATTGGGTCGGTGATCCGCGAGAGCGATGCGGCGGGCTTGGTCGACGGCGAGGTGCTCTACCTGCTTATGCGTCAGGCAAAGGCGTGCGATTTGCCCATTATCCGCGAGCGCCTGAGCAACAAGCAGATTGAGGTGGAGCCCGTCGACGGCGAAGACATCGTGGCGCTGCTGCAGCACATCGCTGACACCGGTGACGGTGAGGGGGATGCCGCTTGATCTCGCTTGTCGTTGCTGCCGTACTGCTATTACTTCATGCGTTGGTTTGCCTGGTGTTGTGGACGCTTATGAAGTTGGGCCTGCTGCCGGTGCGCGAGCACATGCTGGCCGTGATGGTGCTTGTGCCGTTGTGGGGCCCTCTGTTGGTGTTGCTGCTTTCGATGCGCAGCGCTATGTTTGGCGCGGACCTTAAGGGTGCCACGCTGGAGTTGCTGCGCATTAACGATGAACTGCATCGCAGTATCTTGGTTCATGACCGCGAAGCCGATGCGGGCGTGATTCCGCTCGAGGAGGCGCTCATCGTCAACGACCCGGCAGACCGCCGCCGCCTAATGCTCTCCATGCTCACCGAGGAGCCCGACGCGTACCTGGCACAGCTGCAGGCGGCTAAGCTTAACGACGATGTTGAGGTCGCGCACTATGCCGCGACGGCGGTGGCGCAGATTTCCAAGGAGTCAGACCTTAAGCTGCAGCAGTTGGAGCGTGCGTTTAAGACCGACCCCAGCTCGCATAACCTGGATTCGTATTGCGACTTTTTGGGCGCCTATCTGGACTCCGGTTTGGCAGAGGGCCGCGTGGCACAGATTCAGCGTCAGCAGTATGCGCGCTTGCTTGCGCGCCGCTGCGAGCGCGAGGACGGGCCGGTGCTGCGCATTCGCTATGCCACGGCGCTGACCGATGCCGGCAAGATTGATAAGGCAGAGGACGTCGCCAGCCAGCTGGTGATCGATGCACCAGATGATCAGGACGTGTGGATGCTCTGCCTGCGCTTGGCTGTGATTCGTCACGATGGGCAGGCTGTGCAGCGTGTAGTCGACGCAATTGACAAGCAGCATGTGTATCTGAATGCCGAAAATCGCGAGAGGCTGGCTTTTTGGCGTGAAGGAGAGGAGGCCCGATGAGCGTGGTGCAACATATCCGAGAGCGTGCGGGCCATTTTCGCTGGATGGGGCTGCTCGTGGTATGGGCGGTCTTTATCGCCATGGCCGCCGTGCTGTTGATCGAACGTGCCGGCGTGCAGTACAGCGCCGGACAGCACAAGCTGGGCATGCTCGCCGCCAACGACGCAGTTCCGGCAAGCTCGGCGATGTTTGGCCAAAAGCCCACGTGCTTGGTTGTTGCCGACTCGGACCAGGACGGTGTCGAGGACGTCAAAGAGCAGTTTAACCAGATTCTGCTCGACATGAAAATTGCCCACCGCGATGTGGATATTGCCACCGATGGTGTTGATGCGATTCCTTCCCTCGCATCCTTCGACCGCGTGATTTTACTGATGCCTTCGATCGATGGGCTCGGTACGCACTTGAGCGACATTATGAGTTGGGTGAGTGCCGGCGGTTCGCTGATGCTCGCCATGACGCCGGACAATTCGAGCTATCTGCAGGCAATCGGTCCCAAGCTGGGCATCGATTCTGCCGGCTACGAATATGCGACGGCAGAGAGCATCGTGCCGAGCGAGGACTTTATGATCGGCGGTGGGCAGCGTTATGAGCTCTCGGATCCCTTTGATTCGTCGCTTTCGGTATCGCTGCGCGAGACGGCTTGTGTGTGGGCTATGACCGGCGATGCGGGCGCCCCGCTCATTTGGTCGAATGACTGCGGTAGCGGGCGCACCGTGGTATGCAATATCGGTATCTATGACAAGGTCATGCGTGGCTTTTACGCCGCGGCGATCAGTCTGCTGGGTGATACCACGGCCTATCCGGTCATCAACAGCGCCGTGTTCTTTTTGGACGACTTTCCTAGCCCCGTGCCCTCGGGCGACGGTACTTATATCAAGCGTGACTACGGCCTTTCCATTGCCGATTTTTACACCAAGGTCTGGTGGCCCGATCTGCAAAAGCTCGCGCAAAAATACGGCATTCGCTATACCGGCGTGATGATCGAAAACTACGAGGACGCGGTCAACCAGACCGAGCCCGCGCGACAGGCCGATACCACGCAGTTCCGCTATTTTGGCGGCATGCTGCTGCAGATGGGCGGAGAGCTGGGCTTTCACGGCTACAACCATCAGCCTCTGGCACTCTGGGACACCGACTACGGCACGCTGTACGTCTACAAGACCTGGAAGAACAAAGAGACGCTCGTCGCTTCGCTCAACGAACTTATCGCGTTTCAGGACGAGGTCCTGCCCAACGCTCACGGCTCGGTTTACGTGCCGCCGTCGAATATCCTTTCGGCCCGAGCGCGCAAGCTCATCGGCACCGACGTTCCGCGCATTAAGACTATTGCCAGTACGTACTTTGAGGACGGTACCGACCTGCCCTACGTGCAGGAGTTTGGCGTGGCGAGCGATGGCATTGTGGAGCAGCCGCGCATTGTCTCGGGCGGCATGGTCGACGATTCCTATATGCGCCTGGCCGCCGCGTCCGAGCTCAACATGCACTACGTGAGTACGCACTTTATGCACCCGGACGACCTGCTCGATCCGGATCGCGGCGCCAAAGAGGGCTGGGAGGTCTACAAGGGCGGCCTGACCGACTACCTGGACTGGCTTACCAAATCCGCGCCCGATCTGCGGCACCAGACGGCGTCGGAGTGCTCCGGTGCCATCCAGCGCTTTTCGTCGGTTACCGTGAACGTGGATACCAGTGCAGATGCCTGGACGCTCAACCTGGGCAATTTCCACGACGAGGTGTGGCTCATGTTCCGCGTTAATAATGGCGAGCCGGGTGCGGTGACGGGTGGCGAACTGACGCACCTTACGGGCAGTCTGTATCTGCTCAAGGCAAATGATAAGACCGTGACGATTGAGCGCAAGGAGGGCGGCGACAAATGAGGATCTGCTTGGTACTCGAGGGTTGCTACCCCTATGTGCACGGCGGCGTATCTACCTGGATGCATGGCTATATCCAGGCCATGCCTGAGCACGAGTTTGTGCTGTGGGTGATCGGCGCGCATGCTGCCGACCGTGGCAAGTTTGTCTACGAGCTGCCCGGCAACGTGGTCGAGGTGCACGAGGTGTTCCTGGACGATGCCCTGCGGCTTTCGGGCGAGCAACATGAAGCCAGTTTTAACGACCGTGAGCGCGAGGCGCTACGCCGTCTGGTGTCGCTCTCTAATCCGGACTGGGACGTGTTATTCGATATCTTCCACCGCCGTCGCGTGCATCCGCTCTCGTTTTTGCAGAGCCGCACGTTTATGGATATCTTTCGCGACGTGTGCCTGGCCGAGTATCCCTACACGCCCTTTGCCGATGCATTCCACACCATGCGCTCCATGTTGCTGCCCGTGCTCTACCTGTTGGGCAGCGAGGTGCCGGTGGCCGATGTGTTCCATGCCATCTCGACCGGCTACGGTGGCCTGCTCGCCTGCCTGGGCTCAAGCGTTCACCATGCGCCGGTGCTGCTGACCGAGCATGGCATCTATACCCGCGAGCGCGAGGAAGAGATCATTCGCGCCGATTGGGTGGTGCCGTCGTTTAAGGACCGCTGGATTCGCTTTTTCTACCTGCTTTCGGAGGAGATCTACCGCCGCGCCTTCCGCGTGACGAGTTTGTTCCATAACGCCCGCAAGACGCAGATCGATATGGGCTGCGATGCGGACAAATGCTTGGTCATCCCCAACGGCATCCAGTTCGATCGCTTTAAGGGCATTCCCTTAAAGACCGATGACGGCTGGGTGGACATTGGCGCGGTGGTGCGCCTGGCGCCCATCAAGGACGTCAAGACCATGATCTATGCCTTCTTTGAGCTGCACGAGCGCCTGCCCAAGGTGCGCCTGCACATCATGGGCGGCGTGGACGACGAGGAGTACGGCGCCGAGTGCCACGCGTTGGTCGATACCCTGGGCGTGCGCGACCTGATCTTTACCGGTCGCGTCAACGTGATCGAGTACATGGAAAATCTCGACTTTACCATTTTGACGAGCATCTCCGAGGGCCAGCCGCTCAGCGTGCTAGAGTCCCTTGCAGCGCGCCGTCCCTGCGTGACGACCGAGGTGGGCTGCTGCCGCGAGCTGCTCGAAGGCGCCCCGGGCGACGACTTTGGCGTGGCGGGTTTTGTGACGCCGCCCATGTATCGCAAGGGCCTGGCCGATGCCATGGAGCGCATGTGCGTGAGCCGCGCCCGTCGCATTGAGATGGGGGAGCGCGGGCAGCGTCGCGTTGCCACGTACTTTTTGCACGAGCAGATGCTCGCCAACTATCGCGCGCTGTACGACGAGACAGCGTGTGCGTTTAACCTGCCCAGAGAGGGGGAGTAGCCGGTGGCCGGAATTGGTTTTGAGCTCAAGCGCCTGTTTAGGCGCAAGGGCCTGTTTGCCACGATGCGCGCTTACGGCTACGCCGGCATTGTGTGCACGGGTCCCATGCTGTTGGGCGTGCTGCTCCAGGTGGGTATCTTGGTGCTGTGCGGCCTGTGGGGTGTGGGCCGTGCCAACCAGGATCTGCTGGTGTGCATGGTGACCTACACACTGCTGGCCTCGCTTACGCTCACGAGCTTTTTCTCCATGCCGGTCACGCGCTTTTTGGCTGATATGTTGTTTGCCGAGCGCGAGGACGAGATTCTGCCCTCGTTTTGGGGCTCCAATGCTGTTATGCTCGTTGCGGGCACGGTGCTCTACGGCGTCTTTTTGCTGTTCTCGGGCGCCACGCTGCTGCAGGGGCTGCTGTGCCTGTGGCTGTTCAACATTATGATCGTCAACTGGAACGGCATGAGTTACCTCACGGCCATCAAGGATTACCGCGGCATCCTGTGCAGCTTTGCGGCCGCCATTGTCGTGGCGTGCCTGTGCGCCCTGGCCGCGCTGGCGCTGGGACTGCCGCCGGTCGAGGGCCTGTTGGCGTCAATTGCTCTGGGCTACGGCGTCATGCTCGCCTGGGACGTGGTACTGCTGTACCGGTATTTTCCTCAGAGCGACCGCAGCCCCTGGCCCTTTTTGCAGTGGCTCGATCAGTTTATGCCGCTGGCGCTCACGGGTCTGTTAACCAATCTGGGACTCTTTGCGCACCTGGTGATTATTTGGGCTGGTCCCATTGGCGTGCAGGTCAAGGGCTTGTTTTATGGTGCGCCCTACTACGATGTGCCGGCGCTCATCGCATTTTTGACGATCCTGGTCACGACCGTCAACTTTGTGGTCTCGGTCGAGGTCAACTTTTATCCGCGCTACCGCGATTACTACAGCCTGTTCAATGACGGCGGCGTGGTAGGCGACATTGTGGTGGCCGAGGAGGAGATGCTCTCCACGCTTAACAGCGAACTGCGCTTTTGTGCGCTCAAGCAGCTGTTTGTGACCGCTGCGGTCATTTCGCTCGAGACCACGGTGCTCTCGGCCCTGCCGTTGGGCTTTAACAACCTTATGCACGGGTATTTTCGCACGCTGTGCGTGGGCTATGGCCTGTATGCCGTGGGCAATACGGTGATGCTCATCTTGCTTTACTTTACCGACTACAAGGGGGCCGTGCTGGCCTCGGGGCTGTTTGCGGGTGTGGCCGGGCTGGCGACTGCCGTGTCGTTGCTTTTGCCGCAGCAGTTTTACGGCTTTGGCTTTTTGTTGGGTGCGGCGGTGTTTTTTATCGTGGCGCTGCTGCGGCTCGATACCTATACCGCCAACTTGCCGTATCGTATCCTGAGCCAGCAGCCCATTGTGGCGACCGACAAAACGGGTCGCGCTACACAGCTGGGCCGCTTGCTCGACCATGCCGAACAGCGCTATGAGGAAGGCCGACATAAGGGCGTGCCGCATGGTGCGTTTGAGTGCGCTGTAGTTCACGTGTATCGCAAGCATTGGGGAGGTTCTGATGACCGATAGAATGATGTCCCGCCGTCGCCTGTTTGAGGCGGCTGCCGGTGCGCTGTTGCTTTCGGGCTGCTCGGTGCAGGAAGACTCCTCGACCAAAAAGGTCAAAAAGCAGGACAAGATTAAAAAGGCTGAGGCCTCGAATGAGGCCAAGCACCTGCGCGACAAGGACGAGCTCTACGAGGTCTACGATGACTCGGGTATTGTGACCATGTACTTGACGGTCTCACGTGGCAACAGCTCCGAGAACACCGACCACAGCTGGGCCGAGATCAACACGTACTCGGTGTATGACTATGCCGACATGGGCGTGACACGCTATCAGGTTATGGGCCTGCTGCAGCCGGGCGACGAAGACGGCCCGGTGGCCGGCGAGGTTGGCTATGGCGAGGAAGCGCCCAATGCCACCGTGCAGGTGCGCGGTCAGACATCGAGCAATAACTCGCAAAAGAATTACAAGGTGGAGCTCAAAAAGGGCAAGGGTACCTGGCGCCAACAGTGCGCGATTGCGCTCAACAAGCACATGGGCGAGGGTATGCGTTTTCGCAACAAGATGGCCTACGACCTTATCCGTGGGATTCCCCAGATGATGGGCCTGCGCACGCAGTTTGTGCGTCTGTGGGTGTGCGACCAGACCGAAAAGTCCAACGACACCTTTGAGGACTACGGCCTGTTTACGCAGGTGGAGCAGCTCAACAAGACGGCGCTTAAGGCACATGGCCTGGATAAGAGCGGACACCTGTATAAGGTGAACAGCTTCGATTTCCATCGCTACGAGGATACCATTAAGCTCGCCGACGATCCCGACTACAACCAGGCTAAATTTGAGGGCATGCTCGAGATTAAGGGCGATTCGGACCACACCAAGCTCATCGAGATGCTCGATGCGCTCAACGATGAATCGCAAAAGATCGACGACGTGCTCGGCACCTACTTTGATACCGAAAATCTGGTCTATTGGCTGGCGTTTCAGATCCTGACGGGCAACTGCGATACGCAGAACCGTAACTGCTATCTGTACAGCCCGCTCAACTCAAATACCTGGTACTTTTTAGATTGGGATAACGACGGCATGCTGCGTAAGCTGGAGCTTTCTCTTACCGGGTTTTCGGACTACGCGAGCTGGGAGCGCGGCGCAAGCAACTACTGGGGCAACGTACTGTTCAATCGTGCGCTGCGCAGCAAATCGTTCCGCAGCGAGCTCGACCGCGCCGTCAAGGACCTGCGTTCGTATATGACCGAGGCACGCCTGAGCAAGATGATCAAGCACTACCGCGAGGTTACTGAATCGCTGGTCTTTGCTTCGCCCGATATCGACCATCTGCCTGTCACCAAGGACCAATACGAGCAGATCGCCGCGGCGATTCCCTCCGAGATCGAGGAGAACTACAAGAGCTTTCGCGAGAGTTTTAATAAGCCCATGCCGTTCTACATCGGCGTGCCGCAGATCGATAACGGTAAGCTGCGTATTAACTGGGATGCGTCCTACGACTTTGAGGCGCGCGACATTCGCTACACCGTGGAGCTTGCGCGTGACTATGCCATAAGCGACGTGGTCTTTAAGGCCGAGGACGTGCTGCTTCCCGAGGTGACCTGTGATGCGCCCGATACCGGCCAGTACTTTGTGCGCGTGCGTGCCACCAACTCCGACGGCTATACGCAAGATGCGTTTGACTACTATGTGACCGACGACGGTAAACAGTACGGCATGAAGTGTTTTTACGTGCAGGACGGCGGTAAGGTCGTGGAGGACACGTATGAGGAGGGCTAGCGCGCTGCTTGAGCGTCTGGCGGCTCCGCCCGTGCGAACCACGCAGGAGCGTTACCGCTACGAGCTCAAGTACCTCATTAACGAGGGCGAGCACGCCGCGCTGGCCTGTCGCATGGCGCCTGTCTTTAAGCTGGACAAGCATGCGCGGGCGGGCGGTTACACCATTCGCAGCCTGTACTTTGACGACTACTGCAACTCGGCCTACGAGGAAAAAGACGCCGGCATTCTCATGCGCAAAAAGTATCGCGTGCGCATCTATAACGGCAGCGACAAGGTGATTAAGCTCGAGCGCAAAAAGAAGTACGGCAGCTGGATCTACAAGGAGGACGCGCCGCTCACGCGCGACGAGTTTGAGCAGATCCTAGCCGGCGACTACGACTTTTTGCTGCGGAGCCCCCAACAACTCTGCCGTGAGTTCTACATCGAGTGCATCTGCAACATGATGCGCCCGCGGACCATCGTGGACTACGAGCGCGAGCCGTGGGTGATGGATGAGGGCACCGTGCGCATTACGTTTGACATGAATGTTCGTGCCGCGGTGGGAAGCTTCGATATCTTTGACGCGACGCTGCCCGCGCTGCCGGTCCTGGAGCCCGGCAAGCTGGTGATGGAGGTCAAGTTTACGGAGTTTTGCCCGCAGTTGGTGCGCGATATGGTGCCGCCGGGCGCGGCCGAGCTCACGGCGGTCTCCAAGTACTGCCTGTGTTACGAAAAGACCGCCTACTTGCGCGGCTTTAACTACTGGGAATCGGATTTTGAGAACCGAGGGGATATTTAGACCATGAGCACCAGGGACTTTTTTAAGAACTCCGTCTTGGAGGCGTTTGGTCAGGTCGACCCTGCCAAGATCGGCCTGTCGCTGCTCGTGGCACTCGCCATGGGCATCCTGATCTATTACGTGTACAAGCGCTTTTTTACCGGCGTGGTGTACTCGCGAAGCTTTGCTGTGACGCTCGTGGGCATGTGCGTGCTCACCTGCATGGTCACGCTCGCGATCTCGACGAACGTGGTCATCTCGCTCGGTATGGTCGGTGCTCTGTCCATCGTCCGCTATCGTACGGCGGTCAAGGATCCGCTCGACCTGTTGTATCTGTTTTGGGCCATTACCACGGGCATTACGGCAGGCGCCGGCATGTATGCGCTCGTGGGGCTTACGGCGGTGGTGATCGTTGCGATGATCGCCGGCTTTGCGAGCCACCAGGACAAGGCGCGCGTGTACATGATGGTCATCCACTACACGGGCCAGACTACCGGTGATGATATCGTGCGTGCATTTGGGCGCACCAAGTTTACCGTCAAGTCTAAGACCATGCGCGGCGACAAGGTCGAGATGGCCGTCGAGGTGTTCTCGGACGGCGTTGACATGCCCTATGCCGACGCCATTCGCGCGCTTGACGGCGTGGAAGACTTGACGTTAATCCAGTACAACGGCGAATACCACGGGTAACTATGTTCCGGCGTTTTAACAAACGCCGGACCGCTCGACGCTGCGCACGCATCTGCCGGGCGATCTGCCGCTCAAACCGTCGCTCGCGTACATGAAGTACGCGTCGCTCCTCTTTCGCGGCACCTCGCCACGGCGGCTGCGCGCTCGCTGACGTTTGCTTGACCTGGGCTGTTGAAATGATCCATGTGGCTCGCCCCATTTGCTCAATTTGCCGGTATGGGTTGGGTATCATTGTGTAAGCGATTTCAATGACAGGGGTGCTCGTGGTAAAGATGAAAGATGTGGCCGAGCTGGCAGGCGTTTCGAGCGCCGCCGTCTCGCGCTACCTCAACGGTGGATATATCTCGGCGGATAAGGCCGAGCGCATTAAGCAAGCGATTGAGCTGACCGGATACGTGCGGTCCAGCCAGGCTCGCGCGCTGCGCACCGGCTCCACCAAGCTCATCGGCGTCATCGTGCCTAAAATCAACTCGGAATCCGTGAGCCGCATTACCGCCGGCATTGGCCAGGTGCTCGGTCGTCGTGGCTACCAGATGTTGCTTGCTAATACCGACAATGCCCCCGATCGCGAGCTCGAATACCTCGATTTATTCCAAAACCACCCGGTCGATGGCATTGTGCTGGTAGCAACCATGATTACCGACGAGCACCGTCGGGCGATTGAATCGTGCCGTGTGCCCATCGTGCTGATCGGTCAGAATGTTGAGGGCGCGGCGTGCGTCTATCACGACGATTACGAGGCCGCCTTTGAGCTGGGCCATGCGCTTGCGGGTCGCGTGGACGGCAAGATTGCCTATATTGGAGTTACCGAAGAGGACCGCGCGGCCGGTTATGACCGCCGTCGCGGTTTTGAGGCCGGCTTGCGCGCCGCGGGTAACCCGCTCGATGCCGCCTTGATTCGCCTGGGCTTGTTTACGCTCGACTCGGGCTATGGTGCGGCGCGTGAACTGCTTTCCGTCGACCCCGATGTTTCGTTTATCGCGTGCGCGACCGACACCATGGCGGCGGGCGCGCTGCGTGCCATCGATGAGGTTCGCGGCATGGGCGAGGGTATACACCGCGTGAGCGGTTTTGGCGACAACGCGTTTTTGCGCGCGCTGACGGGCGGCATTCCCACCGTGCATTATGGCTACCTGACCAGTGGCGTCGAGGCGACCAATATGTTGCTCAACACGCTCGATGGCGTGGAGGGGGAGAGCGGTCTCAAGACGCTCAAACTCGGCCATCAACTTATGAATGTCTAGGCTTTGGGCATGTCTGCCTGCCTTTGAGGCCCCTGTTTTTGCGGTAAAACTACCATTCGCCGGCTTTTTCCTACCGTTCACCCTACTATGAAAACGATTACAGACATATGAAACTGAAAACGATTACAGTGTAAGTGTCAAAGGTAGTCGGGTGCGCATGCACCCGTTGGAGGAAAGGGAAGTCATGGACTACCGCAAATCAGCCCAAGAGGTGCTCGACAACATCGGTGGCGCCGGCAACGTTGTTTCGGCCGCACACTGCGCCACGCGTCTGCGCCTGGTGATTGCCGATAACGCCAAGGTCGACAAGGAGGCCCTCGAGAATATCGACGGCGCTAAGGGCGTCTTTGAAGCCCAGGGCCAGCTCCAGATTATTTTTGGCACTGGCACCGTCAATAAGGTCTACGAGGAGTTCATCGCGCTCAGTGGCGTCGAGGCTGCCACCAAGGCCGAGGTCAAGGACGCCGCGGCGCAGCAGCAGAACATCTTTATGCGCGCCATTAAGGTGCTCGGCGACGTCTTTGTCCCCATCATCCCTGCCATCGTGGCCTCGGGTCTGCTGCTGGGCATTATGAGCGCCCTCAACTTTATGGCCTCCAACGGCTTTATCGCGCTCGACACCAATAACTTTATCTACAAGATTGCCGACCTGGTCTCGGGCACGTCCTTTGGCATTCTGCAGATCCTGATCGGTTACTCCGCCGCTAAGGCCTTTGGCGCCAACCCGTATCTGGGCGCCGTTGTCGGTGGTGCGTTCATCAACTCCTCGCTACAGAGCGCCTACACGGTTGCCTCCGAGGGCGTGCAGACCATGGTCAACGTCATCCCCGGTGTGTACTGCTTTGAGTGGGTCGGTTATCAGGGCCACGTTATCCCCATCGTCATCGCCTGCGCTATTCTGGCCTTCCTCGAGAAGCGCCTGCACAAGATCGTTCCCGAGATGTTCGACCTCTTTGTGACCCCGCTCGTCTCGGTGTTCGTGACCGTGCTCGTGACCCTCGTTGCCGTCGGCCCCATCTTCGTGTGGGCCGAGAACGCCATTCTCGGTCTGATTCAGGCCCTGCTCACCCTGCCCTTTGGCATCGGTTCCTTTATCGTCGGCCTGTTCTATGCCCCCACGGTCGTTACCGGTATCCACCAGATGTACACCGCCATCGATCTGGGCCAGCTCGCTCAGTACGGTGTGACCTATTGGCTGCCCATTGCCAGCGCTGCCAACATCGCCCAGGGTGGTGCCGCGCTCGCCGTTGCCTTTAAGACCCGCGATGCCAAGATCAAGGGTCTGGCGCTTCCTTCGGCCCTGTCCGCCTTCATGGGCATTACCGAGCCTGCCATCTTTGGTGTGAACCTGCGCTTCTTTAAGCCCTTCATCGCCGGCTGCATCGGCGGCGGTTGCGGTGCCCTGGTCTGCGCGCTCACTTCGCTGGCTGCCTCCGGCACGGGTGTTACGGGTATCTTCGGTATCCTGCTGTGCCTGGCCCAGCCCGTGCAGTACGCGATCATGTTTGCGGTTGCCGCGGTCGTGTCCTTTGCCATCTCGTTTGTCCTGTACAAGGACGAGCCCAAGGCTTCCGAGCAGGCCTAAGAGCTTTTGATTGAGGAACGCCCGCGGGCTGTATGCTCGCGGGTGT
The DNA here is from genome assembly GCA_958448275.1 of uncultured Collinsella sp. GTDB lineage: Bacteria > Actinomycetota > Coriobacteriia > Coriobacteriales > Coriobacteriaceae > Collinsella. Next base: position 8,614 of record CAUDDF010000033.1, on the reverse strand, counting down.
TCCCCGCATCTGGCGCCGATCTTTGGCACCTTGTAACTTTCGATCCGTTAGGACTTTGATATGTCTAATGCACTCGGTCGCGACCTTGCAAAGCTGGTCGCCGCTGTTGACGCCGCCGCCTCTGAGTGCGGTCATGGCGCGTATGGCCAGCGCTTTCATATTATGCCGCCCACGGGCTGGCTCAACGACCCCAACGGTCTTTGCCAGGCGGGCGGCGTGTTCCACGCTTATTTTCAATATGCTCCGTTTGATGTTGAGGGCGGCGTTAAGGCCTGGGGTCATGCCACGAGCCGCGACCTTATGAACTGGGAGTATGTTGGCGCGCCGCTGCTGCCCGATGAGCCGTTCGACTGCCATGGCGTGTATTCGGGCTCCGCGCTTGCCGAGGACGGTCGCATTCGCGTGCTCTATACCGGCAACGTTAAGCTCCCCGATGCGGACGGCGTCTTTGACTATGTCAACTCCGGCCGTCGCGCCGATACCGTGTATGTCGAGAGCGCCGATGGACAGACGTTTAGCCAAAAGCGCGTGGTGCTGGCTTCCGAGGATTATCCCGAGGATTTGACCCGCCACGTGCGCGACCCCAAGGTGTGGCGTGACGCGGACGGGCGTTATCACATGGTGCTGGGTGCGCGTCGTCGAGTTGACGGGCCGCACGTCGAGAGCCGTTTTTGCGCCATGCATGGCGAGGGTGCCGGACGCGATGTGGGCGAGATCCTGGTGTATGGCTCGGCCGATATGCTGAGCTGGGAGCTCGAGAGCCGCGTGTCTACGCCCGAGCGTTTTGGCTTTATGTGGGAGTGCCCGGGGTATCTGGAGATTGAGACGGATGGCGGTGTACCGGCGAAATGGCTGTCCTTCTCGCCCCAGGGGCTCGAGGGCGGTCGTTGGGACCGCGGTAATGTGTATGCCGCTGGCTACTTGCCTGTAACGGGTGACATCACCGGTGGTGACGGTGCCTATGAGCTGGGCGAGTTCCGCCTGTGGGACGCCGGTTTTGACTTCTATGCTCCGCAGGAGTTTACGTCCGAGGACGGTCGCCACATTTTGATCGGCTGGATGGGCATGCCCGATGAGCCGACCTATGGCAACGCGCCCACCGTGGTGTGCGGCTGGCAGCACTGCATGACGGTGCCGCGCGAGCTTACAGCCGGTGCCGGCGGCGTGGTGCTGCAGCAGCCGGCGCGCGAGATTGAGCACCATTATGCCTCGGTGCGTGTGGGGGAGGGCTCGTTTGAGGTTGCCGACGATACCTGCTTTGACGTTGTTGTCGACGGTGTCGACGGCGCGTTTACCGCGATCGTTGATGGCGAGCTGAAGCTGGCGTTTATGCCCGCCGAGGGCGAACTGCCTTCGCGCTTTGAGATGCGATTTACCGATGAGGGTCGTGCTTCTGCCGGCTGCGGTCGTACTGTGCGCTGGGAGCCCGTCGACGAGGTGCGCAACGTGCGCATTGTCGGCGATGTCTCGTCGGTCGAGGTGTTTGTGAACGATGGCGCGCTCGTGTTTTCGACGCGCATCTATCCCGAGGCCTATGGCGTGACCGTTGACGCCCCGGGTGCGAGCGTGACCTATCACACGCTCAACATCTAGGCGATTCGTCGCATATCGGCGCTATACTGCAGCCGTTGCCCACGATGCGGGGAACACCCGCATCGTGGGTTTTTGTTTGTGAAGGGACGGTGCCTTGTGGATGTACGGCAGCTAGAAGAGGCCTGGGCTGTAAGGGCCGGCGCGCGTGAGGCGCGTCTTGTTGCGGCCTCGCATGTGCCGGCGGCGCTGTCTCTGTTGGGGATTGTGCGCCCCGGTGACCGCCTGGTTGCGTTTGCCGATGACTTTGCCGATGCGTTTGCTCGTGGCTTTGATGGCTGCGACGTGGCTATGGTGGAGGAGTCGTCGGTTGCGGCGTTTGCTGCTGCGTCCGATGGCTTTGATGCTTCGTTTGATGCCGAGGGGCCGCACCTGTGGTGGTTCGTCAACTCCATTGGCGGGTTTGGACTGCGCGTGCCCGATCTTCGTGCGCTGGGTCGGGCGGCGCGTGAGGCCCATGCGCTGCTGGTTGTGGACAACACCGTGGCGTCAGCTTTTGGCTGCGATTCGCTGCGGCTGGGTTCTGCGCTGTCGCTCGAGGCGCTCGATCGCGTATGCGCCGGTGATGCTCCGCGCAAGTTGGTTGCCGTATCGGTCGCGCGCTCGCAGCTCAAGCGCCATCGTGTGGATGCCGCGGCCGAGTGCGCGCATACCCTGCTTGAGGGCTGTGGCTTGGCCAAGTTTGAATTGACTGCTGACGAGGCCGGTGTGCTGGAGCGGGGACTGGACTCGCTCGACGTCCGTATGCAGGCGCATTTCGACCGCGCCCGTGCGCTGGCCGAGTATCTGGCCGCCAACGAGATGGTGTGCAACGTGCGCTATCCCGGACTGAGCTCGCATCCCGACCATGCGGTTGCGACAGGAATCCTCGAGCACGGCTTTGGCCCGGCAGTTGAGTTTGACCTTATCGAGCGCAGTGCGGGTGATTTCTTCGATGCTTTGCCGGGGGAGTTTCGTACATCGCCCGCCGGCGGCGCAACGACGCGCCTCTCGGCCACGCGCGGCAAGCAGGGGAGCACCATCCGCCTCTTCGCCGGCACCGACAACCCCCTGGTCGTAGCGTCCGCCCTAGATAACGCCCTCCGCAACTAGCTAAATCATCCTCGACTCCATAAGTTGCGGTGAAATATGGATTGATTTACGGCTTTATCGGCATAAACAGTCCCTATTTCACCGCAACTTAGAGAGGGGGTTGCGTAGCTAAAAAGCCCCGTCCCAAATTGGCTATTCTTTGATGCTGGCGATGAGGGCGTCGGCTTTGGTGGCAATGACCTTGTTTATGTCGGCCTGCAGCTTCTCGTAGACCGCTATGGCGCGCTCTCCGGCGGGGGTGAGGGTGGATCCGCGGGCGCCGTCGCGCTCTATGAGCTTGCAGCCCAGCTGGCCTTCGGCTTCGTTCACAATGCGCCACGCTTTGGAATACGCCATGCCCATGCTCTTGGCGGCGCGGTTCAGCGAGTGCTCGCGGGCAATACCCTGCAGCAGCAAGACGCAGCCGTGACCAAACACGCCCGGCAGATCCTTGTCGCACGCTTGAATGACCAGCTTTGCCGTCGTCTTGTACTTCATACGCTCCACGTCTCCCCGCTAAAGTGTTTGCTGGGCAAACGCAAAGCCTGCGTCAAGCCCTCGTGTGCTCTTCTTAAATCATGCATTGTAGCAGTCAAAGTGCGTTAAGATACTTCCCCAGTATTGGGCGCCCAAGGTTGGGCTGGGTCCTACGAGGCCTGCAGCCGACCGGTCGCATGGAAAAAGGAGAAACATGGCTACGTTCTTTCCCGGTGAGTCCCACACGTTTTCGGAGTATCTGCTGGTTCCTGGTTACTCGTCCTCGCAGTGCATCCCCAACAACGTCTCTCTCAAGACGCCGCTAACCCGCTTCAAGCGCGGTGAGAAGCCGGCAATCACCCTGAACATCCCCATGGTTTCCGCCATCATGCAGTCCGTCTCGGGCGTCGACATGGGTGTCGCGCTCGCTACCGAGGGCGGCCTGTCCTTCATCTACGGTTCCCAGAGCGCCGAGTCCGAGGCCGCCATGGTCAAGGCCGTCAAGGATCACAAGGCCGGCTTCGTTCAGTCCGATTCCACGCTGACCCCCGACATGACTATGGAGCAGGTCATCGCCCTCAAGGAGAAGACCGGTCACTCCACCATGCCGGTCACCGACGACGGCACTCCCAAGGGTAAGCTCCTGGGCATCGTCACCAGCCGTGACTATCGCCCCAGTCGCGATGACCACCAGACGAAGGTCTCTGAGTTCATGACCCCGCGTGAGCAGCTCATCGTGGGCGACAAGAACATCAGCCTCAAGGTTGCCAACGACGTCATCTGGGACAACAAGCTCAACGCCCTGCCCATCGTCGACGATAACGATCACCTGATGGGCATCGTTTTCCGTAAGGACTACGACAGCCACAAGACCAACCCCAACGAGCTGCTCGACGGCGACAAGCGCTACATGGTCGGCGCCGGTATCAACACCCGCGACTATGCCGAGCGCGTGCCGTTGCTTATCGAGGCCGGTGCCGACGTCCTGTGCATCGACTCTTCCGAGGGCTTCAGCGAGTGGCAGAAGCGCACCATCGAGTGGATCCGCGCCAACTACGGCGAGGACGTCAAGGTCGGTGCCGGTAACGTCGTCGACGCCGAGGGCTTCCGCTTCCTGGCCGACTGCGGTGCCGACTTCATCAAGGTCGGTATCGGCGGCGGCTCCATCTGCATCACCCGTGAGACCAAGGGCATCGGCCGTGGCCAGGCTACCGCGCTGATCGACGTCTGCCGCGCTCGCGACGAGTACTACGAGGAGACCGGTGTCTACGTGCCCGTGTGCTCCGACGGCGGTATCGTCTACGACTACCACATGACGCTCGCCCTGGCCATGGGTGCCGACTTTATGATGCTGGGCCGCTACTTCGCTCGCTTTGACGAGAGCCCGACCGAGCGCGTCAACGTCAACGGCCAGTACATGAAGGAGTACTGGGGCGAGGGTTCCGCGCGTGCCCGCAACTGGCAGCGCTACGACCTGGGCGGCGCTGCGAAGCTCAGCTTCGTCGAGGGCGTCGACTCCTACGTTCCCTACGCCGGTTCCCTCAAGGACGGCGTGGGCGGCACGCTCTACAAGGTCAAGTCAACGATGTGCAACTGCGGCGCCCTCTCGATCCCCGAGCTCCAGGAAAAGGCACGCCTAACGCTGGTCAGCTCGACCTCGATCGTCGAAGGTGGCGCCCACGACGTAGTCGTCAAGGATTCCCAGCAGAGCGTTTCCTATCGATAAGCGGCTTTCCCAAGCACCGCACCTTGCCGTTCAAACCGTCGCTCGCGTACCAAAGTACGCGTCGCTCCTCTTTCACGGCAATCTGCGGCACCTGGAAAACCCGTTCGTGCTAGAACGAGTTTCAGACAAAGGTTGATTCACAACCACGTTATTTAGATAAAGCGAGATGCCTGTAAGTTGCAGGCATCTCGCTTGTCGTATTTGCTATCATCAGTCAAGTTAACCTTAGGGTCGGTCGGCTTAGCTTTGTTCGCTACAAGTTCCGCACGCAAAGAAGAGCACTTAATGTGCTCTTCGTCTTGCGCAGGACTGTCCGCAGTAGCGAACAAAGCTAAGCCGACCGACCCCAGCTAAGATTAAAGGAGCTGATATGTGCGATTGCACAGATCATAAGGATGAGATCCCTGCCTACGACGCGCAGGCCATTGAGTCCAAGTGGATGAAGGCCTGGGAGGACTCCAACCTCTTTGCCGTCGACACCGACGACAGCAAGCCCAAGAAGTACGTGCTCGAGATGTTCCCGTATCCGTCGGGCGACCTGCATATGGGCCACGCACGCAACTATACCATCGGCGATGCCATGGCCCGTCAGGCCCGCATGCGCGGCTACGACGTGCTGCACCCCATCGGCTTTGACGCCTTTGGCCTGCCTGCCGAGAACGCCGCCATCAAGCACAACACGCAGGCTGCCGCCTGGACGTATAAGAACATGGACCAGGCGCTCGCCACGATGAAGCGCATGGGCTTCTCCTACGATCTGGATCGCATGGTCAAGACCTGCAGCCCCGACTACTACCGCTGGGGTCAGTGGATCTTTGAGAAGCTGTGGGAAAAGGGCCTGGTCTATCGCAAGAAGAACCCGGTCAACTGGTGCCCCACCTGCAAGACCGTTCTGGCCAACGAGCAGGTCACCGAGGGCAAGTGCTGGCGCTGCGGCACCGAGCCCGAGAAGCGCGACCTTGAGCAGTGGTACTACAAGATTACCGAGTACTCTCAGGAGCTGCTCGACGACTTGGAGAAGCTCCCCGGCTGGCCTGAGCGCGTCAAGCAGATGCAGGCCAACTGGATCGGTCGCTCCGAGGGCGCCGAGGTCGACTTTACCCTGTGCGACAAGGACGGCGAGCCTATCGAGGGCGACGAGGGCAAGATCACCGTCTTTACCACGCGTGCCGATACCCTTTTTGGCGTTTCCTTCTTTGTCCTGGCTCCCGAGTACGCCGGCCTGCACGAGCTCGTCGAGGGCACGGAGTACGAGGAGGCCGTCACCAAGATCGTCGAGGACTCCAAGCACATCTCTGCCGTCGAGCGTGCCCAGGGCACCCTCGAGAAGCACGGTGCCTTCACGGGCCGCTATGTGGTAAACCCCGTCAACGGCGAGAAGGTCCCCGTGTGGGTTGCCGATTATGTCGTTGCCGACTACGGCACCGGCGCCGTTATGGCCGTTCCCTGTGGCGACCAGCGCGACTTTGAGTTTGCCCGTAAGTACGACCTGCCGATCGTGCCGATCATCCTGGACGATGACGATCGCGCTGCCGTCGAGGCCAGCGGCGAGACCATCGATACCTTCCATGCCGAGACTGTCGACTGGGATTGCGCCCACGCTGCCGAGGGCACGCTCGTCCAGTCCGGCAAGTACACCGGTATGCGCGGCGGCAAGCACTCCGAGGGCGAGGCTGCCATCGTGGCCGACCTCGAGGCCATGGGCTGCGGTCGTCGTAAGGTCGAGTTCCGCCTGCGCGACTGGCTCATCAGCCGCCAGCGCTATTGGGGCAACCCCATCCCGGCCATCCACTGCGAGCATTGCGGCATTGTGCCCGTGCCTGAGGATCAGCTGCCGGTGACGCTGCCCGAGAACCTGGACCTGGGCGCTGGCGAGACCCTTGCCGAGTGCAAGGAGTTCTACGAGACCACCTGCCCGGTCTGCGGCCGCCCGGCCAAGCGCGAGACCGATACCATGGACACCTTTACCTGCTCCAGCTGGTATTACCTGCGCTATACCGATCCGCACAACACCGAGCTGCCCTTCTCCCGCGAGGCCGCCGACCGTTGGATGCCCGTCGATAACTACATCGGCGGCATCGAGCACGCCATCCTGCACCTGCTCTACAGCCGCTTCTTTACCAAGGCACTGCGCGACCTGGGCCTGCTGAGTGTGGACGAGCCCTTCACCAACCTGCTGTGCCAGGGCATGGTCAAGGACGAGAACGGCGACACCATGTCCAAGTCCAAGGGCAATGTCGTGCCCCCGAGCTCGGTCATCGAGCCCTACGGCGCCGACACCATGCGTTTGGCGATCCTGTTTATCGCTCCGCCCGAGAAGGACTTCGACTGGGATCCCAAGGCCGTTGAGGGCGCCAATCGCTTCATCAAGCGCGCCTGGCGTATCGTTTGGCAGCTCGTCCAGTCCGGCGACGCCAACGTGGCCTTCGACAAGTCCGCGCTCGATGAGGTTGCTATGAAGCTCTATCGCGAGCGTCACCGCACCATCGCCAAGTGCACCGAGGACTTCGACCGCGGCCAGTTCAACACCGCGATCTCGGCCGTCATGGAGCTCGTCAACGCGGCGAGCGCCTACCTCAATGCCACTGAGGGTGCCGCCCGCGACAAGGCGCTGTGCTACGGCGTGGCCAAGGATATCGTGAGCGTGCTGGCCCCCATCTGCCCGTTCTGGGCCGACGAGCTGTGGCACGAGGCCCTCGGCTGCGAGGGCAACGCCTACACCGCCGCCTGGCCCGAGTTCGACCTGGCCGAGTCCGTTGAGGACACGGTGCAGATCGTGGTCCAGGTGCTCGGTAAGGTCCGCGGCCGCGTCGACGTTGCCCGCGATGCCTCCAATGAGGATATGCAGGCTGCCGCCGAGGCCGCCGTCGCCAAGTGGCTCGAGGGCAAGACGGTCGTCAAGGCCATCTGCGTTCCCGGCAAGCTGGTCAACCTGGTGGTCAAGTAAGCACTGCGCGCAAAGCTGACATGCAATAAACGAGGACGGCCCGGTTGGGTCGTCCCTCGTTTTGTGTTGTATGCCCTGCTTAATCATTGCGTCGCACCGTCTTCTACGGGATGTGTACCAGGTCCCTAAAGTAAACGTTGCCCGTTGCCTCTTCGAACATCCAGATGTTGAGGTAGATGTCGTTGAGGTCTTTGTTCACATCAAAGTCCGGATCGTCAAAGGTGCCCACAAAGGTGAGCATGGCGCGCGTTTCCTCGCCCGCTGCGACCTGCTGGCGCATGCGCACATCGCGGACCACGCCGTTGACGTAGGCATAGGAGTCCACATCGCCAAACATCATGTCGGCACCGGTGTTGTTGGTCACCGTAAAGACGAGCGCGGCGTCGCCGTAGCCGTCGGTGTCCTTACCCACGCAGGTTACATGGACGTTATCGTCTACCTCAAGGTCGATGGGGAGCTGTTCTTGGGAATCGGGACCCAGGCCCTGGGGATCGATTTCGTCTTCGTTGATTTTATCGAAGCTACCCTGTGGCGTCGTTTCCTCGGCAGCTTCGGTGCTTCCGGGAGTCGGCTCAGATGGCCCGGTTTTGCCATCGATATTGCTGCATCCCATCAGGGCGAACGAGCAGACTGCGATGGCGAGCGCGGTCGTGCAGAGGGTGCCGAGACGTTTCATGGGTGCCTCCTTGCCGTAGGGTTTTGGAAGGTTGTGCGGCCAATGCGCGCGGCCGGCCTTTTGCTGCAGAATGTCCATTACAGTCGAAATTGTCAGCCCGGGCCCGTCTCGGGCTACGATTGAGGCG
>CAUDDF010000032.1:0-25753 GCA_958448275.1 uncultured Collinsella sp. | reverse complement strand
GCCCTACCGGGAGTAGCCCCGACGGTTGACAAAACTATAGGAACACCCAATGACTGGGTCGGAAAATTTCTTAAAAAAGTTCTTGCCCTGAGCTGATTCGTCCGTATAATAAACTTCGTTGCTTGAGAGCACGCACCTATTCCTCGGTAGCTCAATGGTAGAGCACGCGGCTGTTAACCGCGCTGTTGTAGGTTCGAGTCCTACCCGGGGAGCCAGAATTTTCCAGCCCTTTCCGTTGGGCTTTTAAATTCCTCGGTAGCTCAATGGTAGAGCACGCGGCTGTTAACCGCGCTGTTGTAGGTTCGAGTCCTACCCGGGGAGCCAGGTTGTAAAACCCGTCGCGTATGCGGCGGGTTTTTTCATGCCGCGATCGCCGTTCGCGAACGTTACCGTATCAACATTTCGTGTCGAGGATGTAATCCCGAGGCCCGCCACCTCAACATGGCGCGGTCGTTGTAGAATATTGTAATGATTGCTCCCACGACATGGTGCCGCGAGCACCAAGAAAAGGAGATTCTTGTGTCTGAGACCATTAACGGCAGCCTGAGCGTCTCGAACGACGTTATTGCCGATATTGCCGGTTATGCCGCGATGACGTGCTATGGCGTTGTCGGTATGGCTGAGCAGCTCCAGGGCGCCGAGAGCGTGCGCCTGCTTGCCGGTCAGCGCCTCCGCAAGGGCGTGCTTGTCTCCGCCGACGAGAACGGCCTTACGGTCGATCTTCACGTCGTGCTCGAGAACGGCGTCAACATGAAGTCCGTCTGCCACAATCTTTCGAGCTCCGTTGCCTTCACCCTGCAGGAGATCGCCCAGATCGATCCCGCCAGCCTTAAGATCGGCATCCATATCGACGCGCTCAAGAGCCGTCTGAACTAGCATCCGAAAACGGAGATTCAAATACCCATGATTGCAAAGACCATTCGCACCTGTTTTCCGATCGCTGCGGCTGCCGTTTCCGACAAGGCCGAGGAGATCAACAAGCTCAACGTCTTCCCCGTACCCGACGGCGACACTGGTACCAACATGTCGCTCACGCTCGCCTCGGTGACCAAGGAGCTCTCCGCCCTTCCTGCCGACGCCGACATGGAAGCCATCGCCGGCGCCATCACCCACGGCTCCCTCATGGGCGCTCGCGGTAACTCCGGCGTTATTACCTCGCAGATTCTTCGCGGCGTGGCCGAGGGCCTTGTCTCTGCCGACGAGCCTATCACGTCCGCCAACATTGCCTTCGCCTTCCGTCGTGCCGTCAAGGTTGCCTTCCAGGCTGTCCGCAAGCCCATCGAGGGCACGATCCTCACGGTCCTGCGCGATGTCTCGACCAAGGCCGATGAGTGCGAGAAGAAGAAGTTCTCGGCCGAGGATGCGCTTGATGCTATCGTCGTCGAGGCGTACCAGTCCGTCGCCCGCACGCCCGACTTGCTGCCCGTCCTCAAAGAGAACGGCGTGGTCGACTCAGGCGCCTTCGGCTTTGCCATCTTCCTGGAGAACTTTGTTGCCGCCGCGCTTGGTCGCAGCACCGTTGTCGAGGATTTCTCCGCTACGTTTGACTCCGCCGGCTCTGCCCGCGATGCCGCTCTTGGCCGTGTTGAGATCGAGGCTAACGATGACTGGGAGGGCTCGGAGTTCCGCTACTGCAACGAGTTCCTCTTTAAGGCTGACGCCCCGTTTGACGAGGACGAGTGCCTTAAGTTCCTAGGCTCCATGGGCGACTGTGAGCTGCTCGTGGGCGCCTATCCCGACTACAAGATCCATGTGCACTCCAACACCCCCAACCTGGTGCTCGAGCACATGCTGCAGCTCGGTCAGATCTATGAGGTCTTTATCCACAACATGGAGATGGAGGCCCACGACCGTACCGCCAAGATCCACGAGGATCAGGAAAAGGCCGCCGAGCCCGCCAAGGCGCTGGGCTTTGTCGCCGTTGCCGCCGGTTCCGGCGAGGCCGACATCCTCAAGTCCCTCGGCGTCGACGTGATCGTGTCCGGTGGCCAGACTATGAATCCCTCGACCGCCGACCTGCTGGGCGCGGTGGACCAGGTCAACGCGACCTCGGTCATCATCCTGCCCAACAACGGCAACATCCGCATGGCCGCTGAGGCTGCTGCTTCAGCCTGCACCGACAAGAAGGTCGCCGTCGTTCCCACCAAGACCGTCCCGCAGGCCTTCTCCGCGCTGTTCGCGGTCCTGCCCGATTCCGAGCTCGAGGATGCCGTCGCCGCCATGGTCGACGCCATCAGCGAGGTCCGCGATGGCGAGGTCACCCGCGCCGTGCGCGACTCCAGTGCCTCTGACGGTTCTCCGATTCACTCCGGTGACGTCATGGGTATCATCGCCGGCTCCATCGACGTGGTCGGTTCCGACGTGAAGCAGGTCACGCTCGACTGCATCAACCGCATGCAGGAGGAAGAGGAGGGCGACGCGCTGACGATTCTGGCCGGCGAGGAGCTGTCCGATGAGGCCTTCCAGGAGATCGTCGACGCTATCGAGGAGGCTCAGCCCGATCTGGAGATTGACGCCCATCGTGGCGAGCAGCCGCTCTATCCCGTGATCTTCTCGATCGAGTAGGCAACTGCCCATGTCCGAGCTGTGCTCCGTGCCGCGCGTCTCGGAGCGCTTTGCCCAGAGCAATGCGCTCGACGAGGATATCGCGCGACTCAAATATGTTTCGGGTAAACGTGAGGAGGCCCTTCGCCGTCTGGGAATTCGGACGGTGGGGGACCTCCTTCTCCATATCCCTCATCGATACCTGGACTTTACCCGTTCTTGGTCTATCGAGATGGCGCCCATCGGTACTGTGTGCACCATCATCGCCACGGTCGACCGTATCGTCCAAAAACAGCCGCGTCCGCGCATGCATGTGACCGAGGTCTCACTCGTTGACGAGACGGGCGTGCTGCAGGTCGCCTTTTTCCGCCAGCCCTGGATTGCCCAGCAGCTTAAGCAGGGCGACCGCCTGGCCGTGATGGGCAAGGTCGAGTTTGCCTACGGCTTTAAGCAGATGGCCTCGCCGCATTTTGAAAAGCTTGAGGACGGTCGTGCTGCGGGTACCATTTTGCCGGTCCACTACGTAAGTGACGGCGTGAGCCAGGCATGGATGCGTCGCATCGTGAGCGGTGCTCTTGAGCTCGTCGGCAATCCCTTCGATCCCATCCCGGCACCACTGCGCGCAAAGCGCAAGCTCATGAGCAGTGCCCGTGCGCTTCGTTCGATTCACTTTCCCTCGAGTATGGCCGAGCGCGACATTGCGCGCCGCCGTTTGGCCTATGAGGAGTGCCTGTACCTGCAGCTGGCGCTTCGCCTGCGCAACGATGGCGGCCTAGTCGATGTGGTGCCCTATGCCCACACCGCGGGCGAGCACCTGGCCGCACTCAAGCAAGCCCTGCCGTTTTCGCTGAGCGACGAGCAGGAGGTCGCGTTCCAAGATATCCTGCGCGATATGTGCGATGGCGGGCGTGTGATGAACCGCCTGCTGCTGGGCGATGTCGGTACCGGTAAGACCGCCGTTGCCGCCTGCGCGCTGGCTGTGGCTGCCGATAGCGGCACGCAGGCCTGTGTTATGGCGCCCACGGGCGTGCTGGCGCGCCAATATGCCGATAAGACCGGCCCTCTGCTCTCTCAGGCCGGCATGTCCTGGGCGCTTCTGACGGGTGCCACGCCGGCCGCAGAGCGCGAGCGCATCCATGTACAGCTGGAATCGGGCGAGCTTGACGTGCTCTTTGGCACCCATGCGGTGCTTTCGGATGACGTTGCGTTCAAGCATCTGTCGCTTGTCGTCATCGACGAGCAGCACCGGTTTGGCGTCGGCCAACGTAACGCCCTACGCGCGAAGGGCCCCGGTGCCGATCTGCTCGTTATGACGGCAACGCCAATCCCGCGTACGCTGGCGCTTTCGGTCTACGGCGATCTGGACACGAGTATCATCCGCCATCGGCCCGTCCCTGGCGCTGGCGTGACGACACGCGTGCTCACCGAGTCGAGCCGCGACCTCGCCTATGGCGCCATCCGCGAGGCGCATGCAAAGGGCCAGCAGGCCTACGTGATTTGCCCACTTGTGGAGCCGAGTGATTCGGCCGATGAGCTGGAAGACGTACCTGGTATCGCCCGCGACGACGAGGGCCGCGTGACGGTCCCCGTGCCGCTGCACGATACGGCAACCGAGCTCGATCGCCTGCGTCTGGCGTTGCCGGGTCTTGTCATCGAGCGCCTTCACGGCCGCATGCCGGCGGGGGAGAAGGACCAGGTTATCGATGCCTTCAAGCGTGGCGAGATTGACGTGCTCGTCTCGACTACGGTGGTCGAGGTGGGCGTCGACGTGCCTAACGCCACCGTCATGGTCATCGAGAACGGCGAGCGCTTTGGATTGGCTGCCCTGCACCAGCTGCGCGGCCGCGTGGGCCGTGGCAGTGTGTCGGGCACGTGCCTGGTCATGACGCACTCTAAGGGCAACGGCGGCGCGTCGGCAGCACAAGATCGCCTGCAATCGCTCGAAAAAACCGCGGATGGCTTTACGCTCGCCCAGATGGACCTGCGTCTGCGTCACGAGGGCGAAATCCTGGGCTACCGTCAGCATGGCGGTGTGACTCTGCGCTTTGTCGACCTGGATGCCGACGAGGAACTGATCGAGTGGGCCCATTTGGACGCGGTCGAGCTCTTGCGGTATGCTTGCACCCTTGACTCCGTGGCGACGCGCCCCCTGCGCGATGCGGTCGTCATGCGATATCGACACATTTTTAAGGAGGTCAGCGGAGGATGAGAATCATCGGCGGCGAATGGCGCGGTCGTAAGATCGAGGAGCCCTGTGGTCGCGATGTCACCCGCCCCACGACTGATCGCGTGCGCGAGGCGTGCGCATCTATGGTCATGTCGGCATTCGATTTCGATCTGGACGAGGTCCGTGTGCTGGACGCCTTTGGCGGCTCCGGTGCCTTAGGGTTAGAGATGCTCTCTCGTGGGGCCCGCTCGCTCACGACGTTTGAGATCGATCGCAACGCCGCGCGGCTCATTACCAAGAATATCGAGTCGCTCTGCCGTGACCGTGCGCGTTGGCGCGTGGTCACGGGCGACATGCTGGCGAGTGCCTCGCGCGGTCGTGTACCGGGCGGCCCCTTTGATCTGGTCCTGCTCGACCCGCCCTATGCTTTTGGTGCCGAGCCGGTCGAGGAACTGCTGCAGAACCTGGCTCAGCAGGGTCTGCTTGCACCTGGCGCTTTTGCCCTGTTTGAGCATGCCGCCGCCGATGCGGGCGCGCATCCGGTAGGCTTTGAGACTGTACGTGAGAAGCGCTACGGCATTACCTCGGTCGACCTGCTTCGTTGGGTCGGCGATGACGACGGTGAGGGCGATAGTGCCGTCACCGATGCTGATAACAACGATGCCACGACGTTTCAGGAGGACGCCCATGAATGACACCATCAACCGCGTGATCGTCCCGGGCACCTTTGATCCCATCACGTTTGGCCATATCGATGTGATCCGCCGCGCCCGACGCATCTTTCCCAGCGTGATCGTCGCTGTTGCCGAGTCGCAGGGTAAAAACGGTGTGGGCACCACGTTTACGCTCGATGAGCGCGTGGCGCTGGCCCGCGAGGCGCTCGGTGATATCGACGGCGTCGAGGTCCTGCCCTTTACCGGCCTCTTGGTCGACTTCGCTCGTGAGCAGGGGGCGGGGGCCGTGGTCAAGGGTCTGCGCGCCATGACCGACTTTGAGTATGAGCTGCAGCAGGCCGACCTTAACTATCGCCTGGATAGTGAGCTGGAGTCCATCTTTGTCATGAGTGCGCCGCAGTACGGCTATATCTCGAGCTCGGTCGTTCGCCAGATCGCCTCGCTCGGCAGTGACGTATCGACGTTTGTCCCGTCCAACGTGGTCGAAGCGCTCAAACATCGCTTTTCGTGACGTTTCTTATTGCCTGGTGGCATGTGGTAAACTAGCACGATGATATGTTACCTATGAAAGGAGACCGGATGCCGGGCGAGAATTTTCCTGGCGATAGGATCGTCAGCTTGGTCGATGAGCTCGAAGGGCTGATCGAGGAAGCCAAGCCGCCTTTCGGCAAGAACGCTCAGTTCAAGGTCATCGACGCCGACGTGTTCTTCAACATCCTCGACGAGATCCGCATGAGCTATCCCGAGGAGTGGCAGAAGTCCCGCCGTATCCTTAAGGAGCGCGAGGAGCTTATGGCTTCCGCCGCCGCTCAGGCCGATTCCATCATCGCTGACGCTCAGCAGCAGGCCCTCACCATTGCCGGTGAGCAGGAGATCGTCCGCCTTGCGCAGCAGCAGGCCGACGACATCCGCGATCGTGCCCAGCAGTACGAGCGCGAGACGCGTTATGCCGCCGAGGACTACGCAGAGCAGGTCTTTACGCACCTGGAGGAGAACCTTAAGAGCCTGACCGGCACCGTTACCCGTTGCCGTCAGCAGCTCAACGAGGGTGCCGCCCAACAGAATGGTCAGTGGTAATGGCTGAGTTCCCGAGCGTTACCGTCGATCTTTCCGAGCAGCTCGAGTTTCCTGGAGATTCGTATCCGCTGACCGGTAAGGTCGATGTCGCCACGTACACGGTGGGCGAGAAGGAGTACCAGCTACAGGACGGTATTGACTACGACGTTGTCTTTACCAATGCCGGTACCGGTGTCTTGCTCACGGGTATGGTTCGCGCGCATGCCACCGGCGAGTGCGACCGTTGCCTGGAGCCCGCCTCGTTTGATATCGCTGGCGAGATTGAGGAGTTCTACCTCTTTGAGGAGCCCGAGGATCCCGAGGCCTACGAGGACGGCTACGAGCTCCTGGGTGAGGACCGCATCGTCGATCTGGGTGAGCCCATCAACGACGCCGTCGTCATGGACACGCCGTTCGTGGTGCTCTGCAAGCCCGATTGCCGCGGTCTGTGCCCCACTTGCGGTTGCAATCTCAACGTCGAGCAATGTGATTGTGCTGCCCAAGCCGAGGCCGAATGGGCCGAGGCCACGGAAAATCCATTTGCAGCATTGAAGAATCTCAAGCTTGACGAGTAAAACTGTGGTAGTATCGCTACTTGCGCGTAATCGCCACACTGGATAGTTCATAAGGAAGGTCACTATGCCCGTACCTAAACAAAAGCAGGGTCGTATCCGCACTCACACCCGTCGTTCCGCCAACATGAAGATCTCGGCTGCGGCTCAGTCCACGTGCCCCCGTTGCGGCGCTGTTAAGCTTCCGCACCACGTGTGCCCCAGCTGCGGTTTCTACAAGGACCGCGAGGTTATCGTTACCGAGTAACGGTATACTCTGGATGCGATGCCGTTCCAAATGGAACCACAATGGCCGGCTCAATGAGTCGGCCATTTTTGTATAAGGAGCATGTTTATGAGTAACGTTCGCGTTTGTGTAGACGTTGTGGGCGGAGACGAGAAACCTCAGGTTGTTCTCGATGGTATCGAGGCTGCGCTTGCCGCCGATCCCGATATCGAGGTCTTGGCAGCTGGCCCCGCCGAAATCGTCAACCCTTTTGCCGCTTCCCATGCACGTGTTGAGGCCCTTGAGGCACCTGACGTTATCGCCATGGATGACGATCCCATTCGCGCCGTGATGACTAAACGCAAGTCGTCGATCGTGCTGTCGTGTCGTGCCATCAAGAAGGGTAATGCGGACGCGTTTTTCTCTGCCGGCTCCACCGGCGCCATGACCGCCGCTGCCACCGCCTACGTGACGCCGTTTAGGTTTCAGGCCGAAGGCAAGAAGCAGCCGGTGCGCCCCTGTCTGACCAATGCGCTACCCAATCGCGCCGGCGGTCTGACGGTGCTGTGCGATATGGGCGCCAACCCCGATGTCGAGGTCGATGACATGGTACGTTTTGCCCAGATGGGTAGTGCTTATGCCCGCGTCGTCCTGGGCATCGAGCATCCCCGCGTGGGCCTGCTTGCCAACGGCACCGAGGACGAGAAGGGCTCCAACTTTACCAAGGCCTGCTTCCCGGCCATGAAAGCCGCCGTTCCCGGCTTTGTTGGTAACTGCGAGGGAACGGACATCACCTCAGGTAACTTCGATGTCGTCGTTGCCGATGGCATGTCGGGCAATATTGCGCTCAAGGCCACCGAGGGTGCTGCCAAGTTTTTGCTACAGGAGCTCAAGGGCGTCTTTATGTCATCGCTCGGCACCAAGATCGCCGCGCTGCTCATTAAAAAGCAGATGCGCGAGATTAAGGCCAAGCTCTCTGGCGACGCCAAGGGCGGCGCGATTCTTCTGGGCCTGCGCGGCGTGGTCCTGATCGGTCATGGCGCCACCTCGGTCGAGGCTGTTAAAAACGGTACGCTCGCGGCGGCCGAAGCCGTGCGCGCCGGACTGGTCGAGAACGTCGCCAACTCTATGGATGGTATCGTTTTATAAGAGCGAGTTAGAGCGCTGTTATGTGCTTCGCGGTGCACGCCGTGGGGTAGAATCAGAACCGTGTCTTGGTACCGCCCGGGCGGTACCATTCTTTTGGTATTCATGCACTATGAGAGGAAGCGCTATGGACCGCTCCGAAATCTTCGACAAGATCGCCGAGGTCGCTGCTGACGTTCTGGGCGTCGATGTTGCCGAAATTAGCGAGGAGACCACCTTTGACGACCTCGATGCCAACTCGCTCGAGCGCCTGCAGCTGGTTACGGCTATCGAGGACGAGTTCAACCTCGAGATCGATGACGAGACCCTGCTCTCGCTCAACTCTGTCGCCGACGCCGTCGACGCTATCGAAGCTGCCAAGGAGGCCTAAGTCTTGGCTTTATCCGACCGACTTACGCGCGCCCAGGAAATCCTGGGCCATGAGTTCAATAATAAGGTGCTGCTGCGCGCGGCACTCACGCATCCCTCGGCAGTCGAGGGCCAGCCGGTTTCTGCCAGCTATGAGCGCCTTGAGTTCTTGGGCGATTCCATTTTGGGCGCTGTGGTCGCACGCTCCCTGTTTGAGTCCTATCCGGAGTTTGACGAGGGCAAGCTCACGCGCCTGAAGGTGTCGCTTGTCTCGGGTGCTACGCTGTCCGAGGTTTCTCACGAGCTGGGCATCGACGACATCATCATCTTTGGTGCCTCCGAGACCGGTACCGGTGCGCGCGGCCTGCATTCGGCCCTCGAGAACGTCTACGAGTCGCTCGTGGGAGCGCTGTACCTGGATGCCGGCTGGGATGCCGCGGCGGAGTT
Source organism: uncultured Collinsella sp. (assembly GCA_958448275.1). GTDB lineage: Bacteria > Actinomycetota > Coriobacteriia > Coriobacteriales > Coriobacteriaceae > Collinsella. The sequence goes on along the minus strand of CAUDDF010000032.1, from coordinate 16,594 downwards.
CATTCACCGTACGCTTAAGCCGCATTTGGCTTCCGAGCGTGCCGAGCATCCTGCGAACCCCAAGTCGTTTTTGCAGGAGTGTGTGCAAGCCGACGGTCACGAGCCCCCGGCGTACAAGCTCGTTGGCTCCGAGGGCCCGGCGCATGCGCCCACCTTTACCGCCGTGGTTTTGATCGATGGCATCCGTCAGGGTCGCGGCTCCGGCTCCTCAAAGAAAGAAGCCGAGGGAGCCGCTGCTCTCGAGGCGCTTGACCGCATGGGCTACACCACCAACGGCGTGATTCTCAACAAGAAGCCTGTTTAAGCGAGGAACCGTGTATCTCAAGTCCCTCACGCTCAAAGGGTTCAAGTCGTTTGCCGACCGCGCCCATATGACGTTTGAGCCGGGTCTGACCGTCATCGTCGGTCCCAACGGCTCGGGAAAATCGAACATCTCTGACTCGATTCTGTGGGTCCTGGGCGAGCAGAGCGCCAAGCAGCTGCGCGGCCAGGCCATGGAGGATGTCATCTTCTCGGGCTCGTCAGCGCGCAAGCCGGTGGGTGTCGCCGAGGTCACGCTGGTGCTCGATAACTCGGACCATATGCTGCCTGTCGATTTTGACGAGGTCGCCATTACCCGTCGCATGTATCGCTCGGGCGAAAGCGAGTACCTCATCAACTCGAGTCCGTGCCGCCTGATGGACATTCAGGACATCCTGCACGATTCGGGCTTGGGCAAGGATACGCATTCCATTATTAGCCAGGGCAAGCTCGACGCCATTTTGCAGAGCCGCCCCGAGGAGCGCCGTGCCCTCATCGAGGAAGCCGCCGGTATCTCCAAGCACAAGCGGCGCAAGGAGCGTGCGCTCAAAAAGATTAAGTCGATGGACGAGCACCTGACGCGTGCCCGCGACATCAATAAGGAAATCGCCCGTCAGCTGCGGCCGTTGGAGCGTCAGGTCGATCGCGCGCGCAAGTACAAAGAGCTGTCCTCGCGTGCGAACGAGCTTACGCAGATGCTGGCTGTCGACGAGCTGCGTTCGCTGCAGTCGCAGTGGAACGACCTGGAGAGTCGCTCCAAGGAAGGTGCTGCCGAGCTGGAGCTTGCGCAGTACCGCCTGGGTGAGAAAGAGCGCGAGCTCGAGAAGCTCCAGGTTATGCTTGAGGAAAAGGGCCTGTTTGTGGGCGACTTGGGCGAGCAGCGCCGCCATATGCAAGATGTGGTCGGCCGCATTAACTCCGACATGCGCCTGCTCGAGGAAAAGGGTCACAACATGGTGTCGCGCCTGTCTGACATGCGCGGGCAGATTTCGAGCTCCGAGCATCAGCGTCGTCGCGTGGTCGAGGAGCTCGAGGACGCGCGTGCGCAGCTTGAGGAAGTGACCGGCGCGCACATGCAGGCCCAGGAGGACGTTGACGCCGCTGGTCCTGCCGCCGCAGAGCTCCACGAGCGGCGCGTGGCGCTCGACAATCAGATTTCGCAGCTTACGCGTGAGCAACGCGATGTGCAGCGCGTGGCCGACAACGCCGCGCTCGAGCTCGCCAAGGTGAAGGACTCGCTGAGCAATGCCGAGGTCGAGGACAACATGTATGCCTCGCGCCTGGAGCAGATCGACGAGCAGCTCGAGGAGGTCATGGCTTCGCTCGAGAGCCGTCGCGACCGCGCCGAGGAGCTTGAGGGCGCTCTTGAGGAAGCGCGCCAGGCTCAGGTCGATGCGCGTGAGGCCACCGAGACGGCACGCGCGGCCCTGAAGGACCTGCGTGCCCGTGAGAGCGAGGCACGCAACAAGTTATCCGAGGTGCGCTCGGAGCTTGCCAGCCAAAAGAAACTCGATGCCCGCATGGCCGACAGCTCGCCGCTCGTGAGCCGTCTGGTGGGTGCGCTGGGCGACGATGTCTTGGGTCGTCTGGGCGACGTGCTGGAGGCCCCGCGCGAGCTTGAGGGCCTGGTTGAGCAATTGCTCGCCGGCGATATCGATGCGCTGCTGTTTGATGACGCCGCCACGCTTGAGCGTGCCGGTCGTGCGGCTCTGGACCAAAAGAAGGCCTCGGGCGAGGCACTGCTGGTGGCGCGCGGCGTGAGCGGCTCTACCGCCGCTGAGGGCGCCTCCGGTACCCGTCTGGTTGATCGTCTGTCCGTGCGCGCAGGCTACGGTCCCGTCGTCGAGGCGCTGCTCGGCGGCTATTACGTCGTTGACGATCTTGTCGCCGCGCTGTCGGCGCCGGTCGTTGAAGGCGTGACTTACGTGACCCCCGATGGCGCCCGCGTCGCCTGCGGCGGCCTGGTGCGCGTGGGGCTTGATGCCGGCGAGGCTTTGGGTGCCTTGGAGCGCAAGCGCCGCATCCGTGAGCTCGAGGGCCTGGAACCCGATCTGGCTGCCATCTTTGAGCATGCTTCGGACCAAGTCGTCGAGGCCAACGTTGCCGTCGAGGAGGCCCGTGCCGCCGAGGGCGATGCCGCCGGTGAGATCGCCCGTCTTGAGGGCGAGCGCCGCTCGCTGCTCTCCGAGATCGGCCGCTTGGAGCAAAGCGCCAACAATGCCGAGGTCGAGCGCGTGCGCATCTCCAAGCGCCGCGAGCAGGCTGCCGAGGCCGTTCGTGCCGCGCGCCCGCGCGTTGACGAGCTCACCCGTTCGCGTGACGAGGCGCGTGCACAGGCAAGCGACCTGGGTCTCCAGATTGCCGAGGCCAACGATGAGCTCGATCGCGTTCGCCGTGACGATTCCGAGGCCGCCGGTAAGCTCGCCGATGCCAAGGTGCGCCTGGCCCAGACGAGCGAGCGCCTGCGTTCGCTGAAGGGCCGCGTGCCCGACCTTGAGCATCGTCTTGAGGGCATCGACCGTCGTATCCGCGGAACACGCCAGGCTTCGCGCTCGCTCGAGCTGCTGCGCCTGCGCGTCGACCCCATGCACGAACGCTATTCTGCCCTGTTGGAACGCGCGTCGGATTGGGCAGCGCGCCTGCGTGACCAGGCCTCTCTGGAGGAGGCGGACTCCGCTTCGCTCAAGAAGACCATCGAGGATGCCAAGGCAGAGGTTGCCCGCGCTAAGGAGCGAGTCGATACCGCCTCCGCCGCGCAAAACGAGTTCAAGGTCGCGCGTGGCAAGCTCGAGGTGCAGGTCGAGGCTGCCATCAAGGCCATTACCGCCGATGGCACGACGGTGCTCGAGGAAGCGCTCATGCTTCCGGTGCCCACGGACCGCGATGCCGCCGAGCGCGAACTCAACCAGCTTGTGCGCCAGATCAACAACCTTGGTCCCGTTAACCAAGTTGCCATGGAGGAGTACGAGCAGCTCAAGCGCCGCGCCGACTACATCGAGGAACAGCTGGCCGATCTGGAGAGCGCGCGCAAGGCGCTCACCAAGATCACGGTGGCCATTGATCGCAAGATGCGGAAGGCCTTCCTGGTGACGTTTGAGAAGGTCGACGCGAACTTCCGCGAGATCTTCGCTATGCTCTTCCCGGGCGGCCAGGCTCATCTGGAGATGACCGATCCCGAGCATCCTGCCGAGACGGGTATCGAGGTCGTGGCGCAGCCGCGCGGCAAGCGCATCACCAAGATGATGCTCATGTCGGGCGGCGAGAAGAGTCTGACGGCGCTCGCCCTGCTTTTTGCCGTGTACCGCACACGTACGGTTCCGTTCTATGTGCTGGACGAGGTCGAGGCGGCGCTTGATGACGCTAACCTGTCCAAGCTCATCGGAGCCCTCGATGTGCTGCGTTCCGATACGCAGCTCTTGGTTATCTCGCATCAGCGCCGTACTATGGAGGACGCTGACGTCCTCTATGGCGTCTCGATGCAAGCCGACGGCGTCAGTCGCGTCGTCTCGCAAAAACTCGATCGCGAAACCGGAAAGGTCGTGAATGCATAATGGGATTCTTCGATGCTCTCTCGCGCGGACTTGAGCGCAGCCGCGAGGCCCTCAACGAGGTCTTCTACTTTGGCGGTGAGGTCGACGAGGATTTTTGGGAGGACCTGGAGGACACCCTCGTAATGGGTGACATGGGCGCCGAGGTCGCTATCAAGGTCTCCGATGACCTGCGCGATGCCGCGGCCAAGAAGAACCTCAAGACCGCTCCGCAGCTTCGCCGCGCCCTGGCCGAGCAGCTTGAGCAGCACTTTGTGCCCATCGAGCGAGATCCGTTCTCCGATACGCCGAGCTGCGTGCTGTTTGTGGGCATTAACGGTGCCGGCAAGACCACGACGGTCGGTAAGATCGCGAGCGCCATGGCTGCCCGCGGCAAGAACGTGGTGATCGGTTCGGCCGACACCTTCCGCGCCGCCGCCATCGAGCAGCTTGATGTGTGGGGCCAGCGCGCTGGCGTCCCCGTCATCAAGCGCGACCGCGGCTCCGACCCGGCAAGTGTTTGCTACGACGTGCTCGACGAGGCCGACAAGCGCGGCAGCGACCTGGTGCTTATCGATACCGCCGGCCGTCTACACACGAGCCCTGAGCTCATGCGCGAGCTTGCCAAGGTGGTCAATGTGACCCGTAAGCGCGCCGCCAATATGGCCGCCGGTCCCATGCCGGTTTCGGTCGTGCTTGTGATCGACGCCGCGACGGGCCAAAACGGTCTGAACCAGGCGCTCGAGTTTAACGAGGCGCTGGGCCTGGACGGTATTATCATGACTAAGCTCGACGGCACGGCTAAGGGCGGCATCGCCATGGCCGTGGCCGAGAAGCTCAAGCTCCCGATCCTGCGCATCGGCGTGGGCGAGCAGGTCGATGACCTGCAGGAGTTCAATGCCAAAGATTTCTGCCGCGCCCTGGTGGGCGAGTCCAATTAAGGAGTGACTAGTGTTTGATTCCCTGAGCGATCGCCTCAACGACACATTTGACCGCCTGCGCGGCAAGGGCAAGCTGACCGAGGCCGATATTACTTCGGCAATGCGCGATATTCGCATGGCGCTGCTCGAGGCCGACGTTAACTTTAAGGTTGTCAAGGAGTTCGTCGCCAAGACTAAGGAGCGCTGCATGACCGCAGAGGTCATGGAGTCGCTCTCTCCGGCGCAAAACGTCGTCAAGATCGTGCTCGACGAGCTTACCGAGATGCTCGGCTCCACCGAGAGCAAGCTCGTCTTTAGCAACCGTATTCCCAATGTCATCATGCTCGTGGGCCTGCAGGGCTCCGGTAAGACCACGGCTGCCGTAAAGCTGGCCTACCTGCTCAAGAAGCAGGGTCGCTCGCCGTTGCTCGCCGCGTGCGACGTCTACCGTCCCGCCGCTGCCGACCAGCTGGCCACGCTCGGTGGCGAGATCGGCGTGCCAGTCTTCCGCGGTGACGGCGCGCACCCGGTCGACATTGCCAAGGGTGCCATCCAGGAGGCCGTCGACCACCTGCGCGATGTGGTCATCGTCGATACCGCCGGTCGTCTGCAGATCGACGAGCAGATGATGCAGGAGGCCGTGGATATCAAGAAGGCTGTCAAGCCCGATCAGGTGCTGATGGTCGTCGATGCCATGACCGGCCAGGATATCGTCAACGTCGTCTCGACCTTCGCCGAGCGCACCGACTTTGACGGCGTGATCATCTCCAAGCTCGATGGCGACGCTCGTGGCGGCGGCGCGCTTTCCGTGCGCCAGGTGACCGGCAAGCCCATCAAGTTCGTGAGCATGGGCGAGAAACCCGATTCGCTTGAGCCGTTCTACCCCGATCGTATGGCCAAGCGCATTCTGGGTATGGGCGACGTTGTCGGAATTATCGAGAAGGCCCAGGAGGCCGCCGATGCCGAGCAGCTCGAGGCCGCCGAGCGCATGCTGCGCGAGGGCTTCACCATGAATGACATGCTCGACCAGATGAAGGCCGTCAAGAAGATGGGCGGCATGAAGGGCATCCTGGGCATGCTCCCCGGCGGCCAGCGTGCGCTCAACCAGATGGGCGGCAACCTGGACGAGGGCATCTTCGACAAGAACGAGGCCATCATCATGTCGATGACCAAGGAGGAGCGTCTGCGTCCTTCCATCATTAACGGCCAGCGCCGTGCCCGCATTGCCAAGGGCGCCGGCGTGACTCCCACCGAGGTCAATAGCCTTATGAAGCAGTGGGGCGAGATGAACAAGATGATGGGCCGCATGCGCACGATGGCCAATCAGGCTCAGGCCGGCGGCAAGAAGGGCAAAAAGGGCAAGAAGGGCAAGAAGATGCGCATGCCCAATATCCCTGGCCTGGACGCTATGGGTCTGGGCGGCATGGGCGGCCTGGGTACGGGCGGCCCCAAGTCCGATATGGACCTGCTGCGCCAGATGGAAGCGCAGATGCGCAATAAGAAATAACGACTGGTTGAGTCGTGTATGGCGAAGGCCGCCTGGATCGTATTCCAGGCGGCCTTCGCCGTTCGTTCGCAGGTTGTCGCACGCGCGGAAGCGTGTTGACGTTGAGATGCTTGCCGTTAGTGGCAGCCGCAGCCCTCGTGGCCCTCGTGCTCGTGATGGCCGTGGCAACCACAGGATTCGCCGTGCTCATGGGCGTGCTCGTGGTCATGGCCATGGCAGTCGCAGGTGGCCTCGTCGTTCTGTGCGAGCGTGCCGGCAATGAGGGCCTCGACGCAGGCATCGCAGCTGCCCTGGGCGCCCGCATAGACCGTGATGCCGGCTTGGGCAAGCGCGTTGATAGCGCCGCCGCCGATACCGCCGCAAATGAGCGTGTCAACGCCACCGTTGGCAAGCAGGCCCGCCAAGGCGCCGTGGCCGGTGCCACCGGTGCCTACGACCTGCTCGTTGAGCACCTTGCCATCCTGGATGTCGTAGATCTTGAACTGCTCGCTGCGGCCAAAGTGCATAAAGATGTTGCCGTTGTCGTACGTCGTTGCCACCCTCATGGTGCCGACCTCCTTTGCTGGCCATGCGGCCGTCGTCGTGGCGATGGGGGAGTACGCGATATTGCCGCCCGCGATGACGAGCGCTCGTCCGTTGACCAGCGCTTCGGCCACCTTGCGATGCGCGCGGCTGCAAATGGCCGCCACCGTTGCGCGGGCGATGCCCATCTGCTGGGCGACCGCCTCTTGGTTGAGACCTTCCAGGTCGCACAGGCGCAGCACCTCAAGCTCGTCGACGGTCATGTCGATGGCATCACCGCTGGCCAGGCCATCGGGGGTAAAGCCGCGGTATTCGGGGATGATCCCGACGCGGCGCAGTTTTTCGCGTCTTCCTGCCATGCACACTCCTTATCTGACATATGTCAACAATAGGATAACGCGTTAGTCGTTGGGCGCAAGGCATTTCTGTCATATGTCAGAAAAAGGCTAAGATGCCTCGTTGCCGCATGCGGAGCCGCGCTGCCGTGCATTGCGTGTGCCGGACTAAGTGTCCAATTCGACACTCGCGCGCCTGGGCTACAATAAATCTCGCTTATAGGCGACTGACAGGAGGGTCAATGAGCAAAGCTGATCAGCAGTTTGTAACCATGTGCCGCGATATCTTGGACCATGGCACCACCACCGAGGGCCAAAAGGTCCGTCCGGTGTGGGAGGACGGCACCCCTGCCTATACCATTAAAAACTTTGGTGTCACGGCGCGCTATGATCTGCGCGAGGAGTTCCCCGCGCTCACCCTGCGTCGTACGGCGCTTAAGTCTGCCATGGACGAGATTCTGTGGATCTATCAAAAGAAGTCCAATAACGTGCATGATCTCAACAGCCATATCTGGGATGAGTGGGCCGATGAGACCGGTTCCATCGGTAAAGCCTACGGCTATCAGATTGGTCAGAAGAGCCATTACGCCGAGGGCGACTTCGACCAGATGGACCGTGTGCTGTACGACCTTAAGCACACGCCGTATAGTCGCCGCATTATGACCAATACGTACGTGTTTAGCGATCTGTCCGAGATGCACCTTTATCCGTGCGCCTATAGCGTGACCTATAACGTGACGCAGCGTCCTCAGGACGACAAGCCGACGCTCAACATGATTCTCAACCAGCGCAGCCAGGACATTTTGGCCGCGAACAACTGGAACGTGTGCCAGTACGCCATTTTGCTGATGATGGTCGCGCAGTCGGTCGATATGATTCCCGGTGAGCTGCTGCACGTGATCGCCGACGCCCATATCTATGATCGTCATGTCGATATCGTCCGCGAGCTTATCGAGCGTCCGCAGTTTGCGGCACCCAAGGTAACGCTCAACCCCGATGTGCATGACTTCTATGCGTTTACGACCGATGACCTGATCGTCGAGGGCTATGAGCACGGCCCGCAGGTCAAGAACATTCCCATTGCGGTGTAGGTGGTGCTCATGACGTGTAAGCTATCTGCTATCGTCGCCGTGTGTGACGATTGGGGCATTGGGTGCGAGGGCGACATGGTGGTGTCCAATCGCGCCGATATGCGCCATTTTGTGGCCTGCACCAAGGGCTGCCCGGTTATCATGGGACGCAAGACCCTGCTGAGTTTTCCCGGCGGGCGTCCGCTCAAGAACCGCCGCAATATCGTGCTCACCCGCGACGAGAGCTTTGCCCCCGAGGGCGTCGACGTGGTGCATAGTATCGACGAGGCGCTCGCCGCGGTTGCCGATGAGCCCGTTGCCTGGGTGATCGGTGGCGGCGATGTCTATCGGCATTTTTTGCCGTATTGCGTCGAGGCCGAGGTCACGCATAACCACTGCGTCCATGTCGTGGATACGTACTTTCCCGATTTGGAAGCCGATCCTGCGTGGGAGATTGCGCAGCGTAGCGGGGTCGCGACGATTGCCGCCGGTGAGGGTGACGAGGGCGTCGATTATGAGTTCGTGACGTATCGTCGCATCGAGGCGTAAATCGTCTGGCGTGAACGGTATCATCGGGTTGATTGAATGCATGGGGCGGCGCTTAGCGTCGCCTCGTTTGGTATAGATGTGCTGTAAAGAAGGGTGCGGGCTGGCTGCTATGACTGATGCCGTTGAGGTTCTGCGAATTGATTCGCTCGAGGACGAGCGGCTCGATGCCTACGTGCGACTGACCGAGCGTGAGCTTCGCTGCGTGCTGGAGCCGCAGAAGGGCATTTTTATCGCTGAGAGTGCCAAGGTCATCGAGCGTGCGGTTCGCGCCGGATATGAGCCGGTGAGCTTTCTTCTGGGCGAGCGCTGGCTCGACCAGATGATGCCGCTGTTTGACCAGCTTGTCGTGCGCGAGGGAGCGGGTCCGGTTCCCGTGTTCGTGGCCTCCATGGAGCTCATGGAGCAGTTGACGGGCTTTAACGTGACGCGCGGCGCGCTGGCGGCGTTCCGTCGCCCGCGTCAGATTCCGGTTGATGAGTTCTTGGGCGGCGTTGTCGAGGCGGCGGGGGGTCGTCCGGTGCGCGTGTGCGTGCTTGAGGGTATTGTCGATCACACCAATGTTGGCGCGATTTTCCGCTCGGCTGCCGCATTGAACGTTGACGGTATTTTGGTCAGCCCGACGTGCTGCGATCCACTGTATCGTCGCTCGGCCCGCGTGAGCATGGGCACCGTGTTTCAGGTGCCGTGGACGCGCATTGGCAGCGAGGCTCGTGTGTGGCCGCATGATGGTCTGAGCGCGTTGCACGATGCCGGTTTTTCGTGTGCCGCTATGGCGTTGACGGACGACTCTGTTTCGCTTGATGATCCTGTACTGCGGAAGATTGATCGCTTGGCGGTTTTTATGGGCACCGAGGGTGCCGGCTTGGGCGCCAAGACCATTGCCGGCTGTGACCACGCGGTGCGCATTCCGATGGCGCACGGGGTCGATTCGCTCAACGTGGCCGCGGCGAGCGCCGTCGCCTTTTGGCAGCTGTGCCCGCACGTGAGCAATGAGTATCACTACCAGCCGGGTTTGTATCACTAGGCAGATATTTTGCACTGGGCTCTGATTCGGGGTGTTTCGGTCGACGCCGGTCGGTGCTAAGCTGGTATTTGCTTTGGTCTTAAATTGCCGTTTTGTTGTTTAACATACGTTGGCGGGGAGGGCGTGTGGCTAAGAAATCTACGGCTATCGATGTAACGCAGGGTGTCATTTGGCAACAGCTGCTGTCGCTGTGCGTTCCCATCTTTTTTAGTTCGTTTTTTCAGCAGGCCTACACGCTTATCGGTACGTATATCGTTGGCCAGTTTGGCGGCAAGCTCGCGCTGGGTGGCATTCAAGCCACGATGGTGCTCACCGAGCTCTGCATTGGCTTTTGCGTTGGCGTCGGCGCCGGCTGCGCGGTCATTACCGGTCAGTATTTTGGCCAGCACGATGATGAGCGACTGAGTCGTTCGGTCCATACAGCCATGACGCTCGCGCTGGTGGGCGGTATCGCTTTCTCGATTCTTGGCATAGTGTTCGTTGAGCCCATGCTGGTGCTTATGAACACGCCGCATGAACTATTGGCCGAGGGCGTGGCCTATGCTCGCTGTTATTTTGCCGCGATGGTTGCGGCACTGCTGCTTAATATGGGAACCGCACTGCTGCGTGCCGTGGGCGACACGCGCGGCCCCGCCGTGATCATTGCCTCTGGCTGCCTGGTTAACGTGGTGCTGGATATCATTTTTGTCGCTGTGTTGCATATGGAGGCGCTGGGCTGCGGCATCGCGGTGGCGCTGACCATTTGCTCCAATGCAACGATGATCGTGTTGCGCATGATGCGCGCTCCGGGTGCATGGCGTCTTTCGCTGTCTAAGCTCGGTATCGATCGCGGTATTTGCAAGAGTATGATCTCGTGTGGTCTGCCACTCGGTTTTCAATCGGCTGCCTATTCGATCTCGAACGTGCTGATCCAGGTATCGGTTAATTCGTTTGGCGCCGATGTCACGACTGCTTGGGGTCTATCTGGGCGCCTGGATGGCATTATCTGGATGGTGACCGAGGCGCTCGGCGTATCGATCACTACGTTCTCGGCGCAGAACTTTGGCGCGCGCAACTACGAGCGCATGCGCAAGGGCTACCATACGTCGCTCGTGCTGTCGTTTATGCTCATTGGTGGCCTGTCTGCCGTGCTGCTGGTGTTCTCGGGCCCGCTGTCGCGTTTGTTTGTCGACGATGCTTCGATTTCGGCGTACACCACGACTATCCTCCATTTCATTGCGCCGTTCTATGCGATTTTCTCGATTATCGAGAACGCCTCGGGTTCCATCCGCGGCACCGGCGTGAGTTTGCAGCCTATGATGCTCACCATCTTTGGCACCGTTGTCTTGAGGGTGATCTGGGTGTTTGCGATCATGCCCTTCGATCCGTCGCTCGAGCATCTACTGCTGGTTTACCCCGTAACCTGGCTCATCACCGCAACCATGTTCACCATCTACCATCACAGCGGCAACTGGCTAGGTCGCGCCACCGCCTAGCTCATCCGTCAGATACCCCTGATAAGTTGCGGTGAAATAGTTCCTGAAAAGCCCTTGCGGACCGTCAAACAAGTACTATTCCACCGCAACTTCCTTATGAGCTGTAGGTGTTGGCGGAAAACGAATCAATTAGTATTCGATGCCTTGGCGGGCTAGGAGGCCTTCGTCGAAGTAGTGTTTGATGGGACGTATTTCGGTGACTAAGTCCGCGAGGTCGGCCAACGGCAGCAGCCCGCGGCCGGTGAGCACGAGTTCCGTGGTGGCGGGCTTTATCGCGATCAGCGCTTCGACATCCTCGCGTGTCACGAAGCCGCGGCGCATGGCCTCGCCGAGTTCGTCCAAAATCAGAACGTCGACCTGTGATATCTGCTCGCATGCGAGCTCCATGATCTGTGCGGCGCAAGCCTCGGGCGTGTCGCGGTCAGCTTGTACGATGCGCAGCCCCAGGCGCGGCGCGGCATCGTGTTCGGCGCAGTGCAGTTTCTTGGCAAACTGCAGCCTAAGAACGTCGAGCCCGTAGCCCGTCGCGCGCAGCGCGAGCCCCAGCGCAGCCGTCGTCTTGCCCTTGCCGTCGCCTGTATAGATTTGAACCTTGCCGACTTACAGTGATGCCATCTCTGTCCTTTCGTGCCCGGCGTCGGTTTATCGCCGTCCGGGTTGGGTATTCTAGAAAGCATTATCAACCCCAGTAGATGGAGTTCAAGCAGATGGAGATGGATGACAACAAACGTAGACGGAATATGATTCTCTACGTGCTCATCGCCTTCGTCGTCTACCTCGTGCTCTCGACCGTTCTGTTCCCCAACATCGGTCACACGCAGCAGATTACGAAGACCGATTACTCGACGTTTGTCAAAGCGCTCGATAAGAAGAGCGTCGACAAGGTCGAGTACAACACGGACGATTACTCGATTTATTACACCAAGAAGGGCGAGGACGAGAACATCGCCTACAAGACGACCGGTGTGCCGAATGACGCGGGCTTTACCGATCGCGTGCTTGAGTCTGGCGCTTCGCTGGAGTCGGTCGTTCCCGATAAAAACTCGGGTTTGATGACCTACTACCTGCTCACACTCATTCTTCCCATGGCGATTTTCTTCCTCATCGGTTGGTGGCTCAACCGCCGCATGAAGAAGGCTATGGGCGATGACGGCCCGTCGATGAACTTTGGCGGCGGCGGTTTTGGCGGCGGCGGACTGGGTAAGTCCGGCGCGCGCGTGATCGCCTCCAAGGACGTGGGCGTGACCTTTAAGGACGTCGCCGGTCAGGAAGAGGCCAAGGAGTCTCTCAAGGAGGTCGTCGACTTTCTGGAGAAGCCGCAGCGCTACGAGGAGATCGGCGCCAAGCTGCCGCGTGGTGCTCTCCTTGTTGGCCCTCCGGGTACCGGTAAGACCCTGCTTGCCAAGGCTGTTGCCGGCGAGGCCGGTGTTCCGTTCTTTAGCATTTCGGGCTCTGAGTTCGTTGAGATGTTTGTCGGTCGCGGCGCTGCTAAGGTTCGTGACCTGTTTAAGCAGGCCAAGGAAAAGGCACCGTGTATCGTCTTTATCGATGAGATCGATACCATCGGTAAGAAGCGCGATGGCGGCGGCTTTAGCGGCAACGACGAGCGCGAGCAGACGCTCAATCAGTTGCTGACCGAGATGGATGGCTTCGATAACCATAAGGGTATCGTTGTCCTTGCCGCAACCAACCGCCCCGACAGTCTCGATCCCGCTCTACTGCGCCCCGGTCGTTTTGACCGCCGCATCCCCGTCGAGCTGCCCGATCTGACCGGCCGCAAGAACATCCTCGAGCTGCATGCCAAGAGCGTGAAGACCGAGCCGCCGATCGACCTGACCGCGATTGCCCGCGCCACGCCCGGTGCCTCGGGCGCCGACCTGGCCAATATCATCAACGAGGGTGCCCTGCGCGCCGTTCGCGAGGGTCGCAAGCGTGCAACCCAGGACGACTTCGAGGAGTCGGTGGAGGTCGTCATTGCCGGCCAACAGCGTAAGTCCACGGTGCTGTCCGACCACGAGAAGCAGGTCGTTTCTTATCACGAGATCGGCCATGCCATCGTTGCCGCTCGCCAGAAGGGCTCTGCGCCGGTCACGAAGATCACCATCGTGCCGCGCACGAGCGGTGCTCTTGGTTATACCATGCAGGTCGAGGAGGACGAGCGCTTCCTGACGACGCGCCAGGAGGTCTTGGACAAGCTCGCTGTCTATTGCGGTGGCCGCGCAGCCGAGGAGCTCATCTTTGGCGAGATGACGACCGGCGCCGCCAACGACATCGAGCAGGCCACCAAGCTCGCCCGTAATATGGTGACGCGCTTTGGTATGTCCGACGAGTTTGGCATGATGGCGCTCGGTACCGTGCAGAACGCGTATCTCAATCAGGACACGTCGCTCACCTGCGCCCCCGGTACGGCCGAGCGCGTGGACGCGATTGTCGCCAAGCTGATCGAGGATGCGCACGACCGCGCTTTGCAGATTCTGAAGGAGAACAAGTTTAAGCTCCACGAGCTGGCTCGTTATCTGTATAAGAAGGAGACCATCACGGGCGAGGAGTTCATGAACCTCCTCACGCGCGAGAATCCGCTGATGCCCAAGCAGCAGTAAAGCCGCGGCCGAGCCAGTAAACGCCGACGCCCCATTTGAGCAGCTTTCTCAAATGGGGCGTTTTGCTTGAGAGGGATGGAAATGAAGATCGTGGTGAGCGCCTGCTTGATGGGCGAGAGCTGCAAGTATAACGGGCTCGACAACTACCATCGCGAGTTGGTCGAGGCCTGCGAGCGTACAGGGACCGAGGTCCTCTTGGTGTGCCCTGAGGTCTTTGGGGGCCTGCCCACGCCGCGCAAGCCGTCCGAGATTGTGAACGGAGAGGTTCGTACCTGCGAGGGCATATCGGTCGATCGCGAATTTCGCCTGGGTGCCCAACGAGCGCTCGATATGTGCGAGCAGGCGGGCGGGCCGGAAGAGATCGCCGCGTGCATCCTGCAGGACCGTAGTCCCTCGTGCGGCGCGGGTCGCATCTACGACGGAACATTCAGCGGCACCCTTACGGCGGGCAACGGCGTCTTCGTTGATTTACTGCTCCGCCACGGTTATCGCGTGATCCCGGCTAGCGAGTTCGACCCCAGCATGCTGGAGCAATAAAAAACCACCACAAAGGTGCTGCTCCCTTGTGGTGGTTTTGGCCTGGGTCTAGAGCGTGTGGCCGTAGGCGTTGGCGGCCTTGATGGCGGCGGCGAATTTTTCGTCGGTGAAGGGCTCCGGGTTGCCTTGCTTCCACTCGTTGGTGGCGTGTGCGTGCTCGCACAGGGCAGGGATATCGGTCTCGGAAAGCCCGACCTGCTCAAGCGTTACGGGCAGCCCCATCTGCTTGTTGAAGTCAGCATAGCGCTTAAGGTTCTCGGTGTCGCCCGTGTAGGCGAACAACACCAGCACGCCCAGGCTTACGACTTCGCCGTGCAGGTAGGTGCCCTCACGCGGAATGCTGCAGGTGGCGTTGTAGAACGCGTGCGCCACGCTCGAGTTGTAGTAGTAATCGTTCTGGTTGGTCAGGTTCGAGACATAGCCCGTGTTGACCACGATGTCGAGCGCGATCTGCTTGACGGCCTCGCTCGACAGATTCTGACGAACGTCCTCAAGACCCTGAACACCGTAGGTAAACAGCGGCTCGGAACAGGTGTGGGCAAGAGCCAGGCCAAGGCCGGCGGTGTGCTCCAGGTCGCCGGCGCTCGTGGCGTACTCGACTTCGGGCTGCTTGGACAGGGCGTCGCCCACGCCGGCCCAGAAGTACTCCGCCGGAGCCTCGGCGATGATCTTGGGATTGATGAAGATGTGCGCCGGTCGGTTGGGGTACGAATAGCCCTCGAGCGATCCATCGTCGTTGTAGACGACGGCAATGGCGGTCGCGGCGGAACAGTTAGAGCAAATCGTCGGCACCGTAAAGACAATCTTCTTGAGCTCGATTGCCGCTGTCTTGACGGTGTCGAGTGCCTTGCCGCCGCCACAGGCGATAAGCACGTCTGCCTGCTGGCAAGCGGGGGAGTTCACGACCTTGGCGATATTGGCGCGCGTACTGTTGGTGCCGTAGACGCGCGTCTCCAGAATCTCGACGTCGGTACCTTCAAGCGCCGCCTCGATGCCCGGCAGCGCCGCAGCTAGGGCTCGCTTGCCACCAATGATGGCGACTTTCTTCGCGCCGTACTCCGCCAGTGCGGCGGGCAGCTCGGTAAAGCAATCCTCGCCGACGGTGTAGTCGCTCATTCCGATTGTGCGCATGGCAGCCTTCTTTCGTTAGTTAAAGTGCTTTCAGGTATTTTGCTCCTAGAGAAGGCTAACGACCACGAGAAATTTCTTACGTATGAAACCAGTGTTGAGGGTTTTTCGCCGGCGCGGAACGTGCTAGCATACTCCGCATAAGCGTTGATGGGGACGAGTAGTCGGCCGTCCGCATGCCACAGAGAGCGGGGAGCGCTGAGAACCCGTGCATGCGACCGATGAAAATCACCCCGGAGCTGCGGTCCCAACGGACGTGCCGCGCAGGCACGTCTTAGTAGATATCGCCGAGATGGTCGTCGATACAGGCCAGCCGAGTAACGGATGCGAGCGCGCGAATACGCGGGCGAGGGCATCTAAGCTGGGTGGTTAAACGAAGAGCTTTTGCGGGCATACAGCCCGTTTTTGTGGCGCTTCGTCCCAGCTTGTAGGGACGGGCGCTTTTTTGGTGCCCAACGGGCGTGCGCGCCCACGACATGAAAGGGGTACCGTGGCAAACGAGTACAAGCAGACGATGAATCTGCCCAAAACCGGTTTTCCCATGCGTGCCGGTCTTTCCAAGTCCGAGCCCAAGCGACTCAAGGACTGGCAGGACAACAAGGTCTACGAGCAGGTTCTGAAGAAGAACGAGGGTCACAAGAAGTTCGTGCTGCACGACGGCCCTCCGTACGCCAACGGCCCGATCCACATCGGCCACGCCATGAACAAGATCTCCAAGGACATGATCAACCGCTACTGGATGATGCAGGGCTATGAGGTTCCCTATGTTCCCGGTTGGGACTGCCATGGCCAGCCGATCGAGCATAAGGTCGAGGAGAAGCTCGGCACCGAGAAGTTCAACCAGACCTCCACGGCTAAGATCCGTGAGCTTTGCAATAAGTTCGCTGTCGAGAACATCGAGCTGCAGAAGGCCGGCTTCCGTCGCCTGGGCGTGCTCGGCGATTGGGACAACCCCTATCTGACGCTCTATCACCAGCATGACGCCGCCGACATCGAGGTTTTCAAGGCCATGTTCGACAAGGGCATGATCTATCGCGGTCACAAGCCCGTCCACTGGTGCAAGCACTGCCATACCGCACTTGCTGAGGCCGAGATTGAGT
>CAUDDF010000031.1:0-25761 GCA_958448275.1 uncultured Collinsella sp. | reverse complement strand
GAGCGGGGGCTCCTGTCGTTTCCGTGCCCCTGGATTGGGTCATAGTGTCTGACTTGTGCTCAACCTGCGGCGATATTTGGTTTGGAGCGAGGGGTCCTACGACAGTTCGTCGGCTACTTGGTGTTCGTAGAAGGCTTCGATTACGGCGTTAAAGTCGCGGGCGAAGTCTTCCATGGTTCCGCGCCAGGTGGCTCGGCCGGGTTTTCCCTGGCCAACATAGGCAGTTTGAATGCCGCAGGCGGGACTGGGGAAGTCGCGCTTGGGATCGTTGCCCACCATAAGGACCTCGTGTGGCTCGAGCCCCATCACCTGAAGCTGCTCTAGATAGTAGGTGGCATCGGGCTTGCAGCGGGTGGCGTTTCCCATGTGCGTCACGAGTTCAAAGGGGGCGTCGGCCAGGTCGCCCCAACCCATGCGGCACTCGATGGCCCCCTGGGGAAAGCTGGGGTTGGTAAAGAGCGCGCAGCGCAGCCCTGCGTCCTGTACGGCCTGGAGCGCGGCGTGTGCGCCCGGCATGGCGTGGGCGTTAATGATATCGTCGTTCTTGTACGGAAGAACTTCGCGGTCATAGTAGGTAAACGCCTCGTAGATGAGGGGATCGGAGAGGCAGATCCCGCATCGGCGCTCGACCTCTTCTTGGTAAAACTCAAGATTGGTGCGGTTGTCCGTGCCGCTGCGGCGATTGGCGTTGAGGTCGACCAGGATGGTGCCGAGGCGCGCCATCGTGCCACCGCGGCTGCGGCGCCCGATATCCGCGAGCATCGAAGAGACATCCTTAAAATAGCGAAGGATGAACGCGTTGAGGTTGATGCTGAGAAGCGTTTCGTCCATATCGAAAACGACTGCTTTGAGCACGCGGGCACCTTTCTCGAAAAATCGATCTAGAATCGTTGGCTCCGGATACTTTACCCCAAAGCCGAATGCCTGGCTGGTTATCGTCAAGTTGCGGAGACGTGTGTTCATAAGATTACGAAAAAGTCTCCACACGAGTAAAAAATCGCAGTTCACGCTTGAAATCGAACTCATTTCCCCGTAACCTATACGAACGTGATTGCATAAGCGTCACATTAGTATCTGTCGGCTCCCGAGTGTTCCTAAACGTTGTGTGCTTGTCGCACCCTTCTGTAGGTCCTAGCAATCGGGGCCCCGTAGTTCGAAAGGGGTCCACCTTTGAGTGAGATTCAGAACTCGTCCATTTTCTCTCTTGACGATGTCAACGAGGAGGAGATGAACAACCTCATCGACGGTACGATTACCGACTTTGATGAGGGCGATCTCGTTAACGGCACTGTCGTTAAGATCGAGCATGACGAGGTGCTCGTTGACATCGGATTCAAGTCCGAGGGCGTTATCCCGGTCCGCGAGCTGTCCATCCGCAAGGACGCTAACCCTGCAGACATCGTTGCACTCGGTGATCCCATCGAGGCTCTGGTACTCCAGAAGGAGGACAAGGACGGTCGTCTGGTCCTGTCCAAGAAGCGTGCCGAGTACGAGCGTGCTTGGAACCGCATCGAGGAGAAGTTCAACTCCGGCGAGAACGTCGAGGGCGAGGTTATCGAGGTTGTCAAGGGCGGCCTGATCCTCGACATCGGCCTGCGTGGCTTCCTGCCCGCCTCCCTCGTCGACCTCCGTCGCGTCAAGGACCTCACCTCCTACATGGGCACCCGCATCGAGGCCCGCGTCATCGAGATGGACCGCAACCGCAACAACGTCGTCCTCTCCCGTCGCGTCGTGCTCGAGGAGTCCCGTAAGGCCGAGCGCTCCGAGATCCTGTCCAAGCTCAAGTCCGGCATGCGTCTCCAGGGCACCGTTTCCTCCATCGTCGACTTCGGCGCCTTCGTCGACCTCGGTGGTATCGACGGCCTCATCCACATTTCCGAGCTCTCCTGGAACCACGTCAACCATCCTTCCGAGGTTGTCAAGGTCGGCCAGGAGGTCGAGGTCGAGGTTCTCGACGTCGATCTCAACCGCGAGCGCATCTCCCTGGGTCTCAAGCAGACCACCGAGGATCCGTGGCGCGCACTGGTCAAGAAGTACCCCGTCGGCGCTATCGTCGAGGGCACTGTGACCAAGCTTGTCCCGTTCGGCGCTTTCGTCGATCTGGGCGAGGGCATCGAGGGCCTGGTGCACATCTCCGAGATGGCCAACAAGCACGTCGATCAGCCTTCTCAGGTCACCCACGTGGGCGACAAGGTTCAGGTCAAGGTCATGGAGATCGACCTCGACCGTCGTCGTATCTCCCTGTCCATGAAGTCCGCTGCTGAGACTCTGGGCGTCGAGATCGAGGTTACCCCGCTGCCTTCCGAGAAGAAGGACGAGGAGACCGACGCCGAGTAAATCGGTTTGACGATCACTTGTTTTAAGGGATCCGTCCGCAATGGACGGGTCCCTTTTTGCATTTGGTGCCGAGATGCGCGATGCTGCCCGGGCTGTCCACAGGCTATTGGGTTGTCAGTGCATGAAAAATGCCGACATCCCGCCTCGGGGAGGAGGCGGGAACACACCGAGTAGACGGAGGGGTGTGGAGCGCGGTCGCGTCTCGACTGACGACGTTGCCCATCGACAGGACCATTGTAGCGCATGGCGGTTCTTGGTTTATCGTGTCGAGCGTTTGCGTTGTGCCATTGCCTGCGGCAACGGTGTGTTACACTCTTGCACTGCTGAGTGGGCCAGACGGTCGCGCGATGTGCTGCTTGCAGCACGCGTGAGGAAAGTCCGGGCTCCAGAGGGCGGGATGCCGGCTAACGGCCGGGCGGAGTGATCCGACGGAAAGCGCCGCAGAAAAGAAGACTCCCACCTGCGCCGCAAGGCGTAAAGGGAAAAGCTGAAACGGTGGTGTAAGAGACCACCAGCGTCGTGGTAACACGGCGGCTTGGCAAGCCCCATCCGGAGCAAGCGCGAATAGGAACGCTATGGGCCGGCCCGGTCCGCGTTCGGGTAGCGTGCGTGGAACTGCACGGTAACGTGCAGACAAGATAAATGACCGTTCACGACAGAACCCGGCTTATCGGCCCACTCAGCACTTTGTTGACGCTGCGAACCCGTCAGCGCGGCAATCTGCCTTTCAAGCCTTCGGGCATGACCATAAGGTCAATGCCCTTGTCTTTCAAGGCACATTGCTCGCGCTGACGGGTTCTCGCTGTAGGTGACGGTATCATTGGCGTTTCCGTTCTTGTTGGCGAGGTCAACGGTGCTGTCTTTGCCGTATTATTGAGGCTGTTTGTTGCTGCGCTTTATTTTGTTGAGGGGCTTTGTTGGACAGCTATTTTACTCTGCAATCGAATATTGAGGTTTCGGGCGAATTTGTGGACCGCAAGAGCCGGTTTATTGCCCAGCTGGTCCATATTGAGTCCGAGGATGAGGCGAATGCCTTTATCGAGACCGTTCGCAAACGTCATTACGACGCTCGACACAATGTTCCCGCGTGGATTTTGGTCGATGGACGCGAGCGTCAAAGCGATGACGGTGAGCCGAGCCGCACGAGCGGTATGCCGACGCTCGAGGTGTTGCGCGGCGCGGGGCTCAAAAATGTTTGCTGCGTAGTGACGCGCTATTTTGGTGGCACGCTGTTGGGGCCTGGTGGCTTGGTACGCGCCTATACCGCGGCGACGCAAGCGGCGGTGGCCGCGGCTCGGGAGGCCGGGCAGATCGTCGAGATGACGAGCGTCGTGCCTGTTGACGTGCATGTGGCCTATCCGCAGTACGAGCAGGTGCTTCGCTTGGCGCAGGATTCGGGTGCCAAGGTTTCGGATACCGATTACGCGGATGCCGTGACACTTCACTTGGTGTTTAAGGCGGGGGAGCAGGAGTCTTTTTGCGCCAGGATGCGCGAGCTTATGGCGGGGCGCGAGGAGATCGAGGTCGGTGCTCCCGTATTTGCCGAGTTCTAACGGCGACGGCCGGCGTGCTTTTGGATGGATCCCAAGCGCGCCGGCCGTCGTTTTTCTGTGCTGCCGTTTACTCGGCGAGCTGCTTTAGTACATCACAGGCGATTTCGACGGCATCGTCGATGCAGCCGGGGCAGCTGCGAAGCGGACCCTTGTCCGATCCGATGCCCTTGAGCGTGCCGCAGACGGTCGTCGTGTTCTTCTCGCCAAAACGCTTGGCGATTTCGCGCGACAGCTTGTAGGTCTGGCCCTTGGTCTTGGGGTTTTCCATGCCGTCGCTCATCACGAAGCCCATGATGGCCACGGCGCCCGAGATGGCGCCGCAGGTTTCGGTCATGCCGCCCATGCCGGCACCAAAGCCCTCGGTGAGGGTAAAGGCGATCTGGGGGTCGAGTCCGACGGCAGGCGCGAGGGTGCAGGCGACGGCTTGGGCGCAGTTAAAGCCGCGGGCGTGGTATTCGGCAGCCTGAGCCTGACAGGCGTTGATGTCGAGCTGGGCCGTATCGATTTGCTTCATCGTTGTCTCCTTGGTTACGGTGTACTCGCCTATGGTACCCGTGACGGTGCATGTAATCATCGAGAGCTTCATGTATGCCTCATTTTTATCTATCGAGCAAATGCCCAAGGCTTGAGATAAAACCCTTGATTAATTAGTCCCATAACCTACCTTTGGGATGGGTTGAGAGGGGTGCAGGGTAGCGGTATCGTGAACCGAATAAAACTAAAACCCAGGCAAGGGAGCAAGATATGAGCGAGCAGACTATCGGTACCACATGTGTTCAGGGCGGCTACCGCCCGGGTGACGCGGAGCCGCGCCAGGTGCCTATCTACCAGTCCACCACGTGGAAGTATGATACGTCCGAGCATATGGGCAAGCTGTTTGACCTGGAGGAGTCCGGTTACTTCTACAGCCGCCTGCAGAACCCCACGTGCGATCTGGTTGCTGCCAAGATCTGCGAGATGGAGGGCGGCACCGCCGCGATGCTCACGAGCTCGGGCATGGCTGCGAACTTCCTCGCCATCTTTAACGTCGCCGGTGCCGGTGATCACGTGGTTGCGTGCTCTGCCATCTACGGCGGCACCTACAACCTGCTGGCTCACACTATGGGCCGCATGGGCCTGACCTGCACGTTCGTCGCACCCGACTGCACCGATGAGGAGCTGGAGGCCGCTTTCCAGCCCAACACCAAGCTCGTCTTTGGCGAGACCATCGCTAACCCCGCGCTTGCCGTGCTCGATATTGAGCGCTTTGCCAAGGCCGCGCACGACCACGGCGTGCCGCTGATGGTCGACAACACCTTCCCGACGCCCGTGATGTGCCGTCCCTTTGAGTGGGGCGCCGACATCGTCACGCATTCCACCACCAAGTACATGGATGGTCACGCGGCCTACCTGGGCGGCGTGATCGTTGATCACGGTCAGTTTGACTGGATGGCCCATGCGGACAAGTTCCCGGGTCTCACCACGCCCGACGAGAGCTACCACGGCGTGACCTATGCCGAGAAGTTCGGCCGCGAGGGCGCCTTTATTACCAAGGCTACCGCGCAGCTCATGCGCGACCTCGGCCCCATGCAGAACCCGCAGGCGGCGTTCTTCCTGAACAGCTCGCTCGAGAGCCTGCACGTGCGTATGCCGCGCCATTGCGAGAACGGTCTGGCGGTCGCCAAGTTCCTGCAGGGCCACCCCAAAGTGCGCTTCGTGAGCTATCCGGGCCTAGAGGGCGACAAGTACTACGACATGGCTCAGAAGTACATGCCCAACGGTACCTGCGGCGTCGTGAGCTTTGGCTTTACCGGTGGTCGTGCGGCGGCCGAGACCTTTATGAAGAGTCTTAAGCTCGCCCAGATTGCCACGCACGTGGCCGATGCCCGCACCTGCTGCCTGCACCCGGCAAACGCCACCCATCGCCAGATGAACGACGAGGAGCTCATCGCCTGCGGCATCTCCGCCGATATGGTGCGCCTGTCGTGCGGCCTTGAGGATACGGCCGATTTGATTGCCGACCTTGAGCAGGCACTCGAGCAGTGCTAGGCTAGCGTGCGTGCGAGGCGTGGGACGGCTTTTCGGCTGACGACGTCCTCATAGTTCCGATTCCGTAGGCGGGACCCCGATCGTGTCCGTTTGTAGGCGATTGGGGTCCCGTTTTTGCGTTGCACGATAGAAAGGATATACATGGAGAAAACTGCCGAGCAGCTGCGCCGCGAACACATTGCCCTAGAGGGCGACACCCACGGTAAGAATAAATGGGCGATTCTGTTCACCGTGCTCGTCATGACCTTTATGGTGTGTTTGGATTCGACCGTCGTGACCGTGGCGCTGCCCGTGATGCAAAAGGAGCTGGGCGTGGGCCTCGATCGCATTCAGCTGGTGAGCTCGGTGTACCTGCTTGCGACATGCGTGGCTATGTTGCCGTTTGGCCGTCTGGGTGACGTGCGCGGCAAGGTGAATGTGTTCCAGCTGGGTGTCATCGTCTTTTCGGTCGGTTCGCTGCTGTGCGGCCTTTCGGCCTCGCTCGAGGTTCTTATCCTGGCACGCATTGTTCAGGGCGTCGGTTGCGCGGCGGCCATGGCTAACAACATGGGTATCATCACCGAGTCGTTTCCGGCGCGCGAACGAGGCCGTGCTATGGGTATTCTCGCGACCTTTGTGGCCCTCGGCATGATGTGTGGCCCCGTGCTCGGCGGCATGCTGGTGGCAAGCTTTCCTTGGGAGAGCATCTTCCTCATCAACCTGCCCATTGGCGTCATCTCGTTTATCGTGGGGCTCTACACGCTGCCGCATGTAAAGCCGGAGGCCGGCGAGCGCCCCATGTCGCTGGCGGAGGCCGCGCGTCGCTGCTTTGTAAATTCGGCCTTCACCATCAACCTTGCCTGCATGCTCATCGTGTTCGTTGGTATTGGCGCATCCGAGTTTATCCTGCCGTTCTATTTTCAGGACGCCCACGGCTTTGGTTCCGACATTTCCGGATTGCTGTTTTTGGCGCTGCCGATGGTGAATGCCTTTATCGGCCCGCTTTCGGGTGCGGTTTCGGACCGTGTTGGCTGCGAGGGTCCCACGGCGGTCGGCCTGGGCGTGTACGTGTGCGGGCTCTTTGCGGTAAGTACGCTCGACGAGCACTCTTCCATCCCTGTGATTGTGTGCTGTGCCGCGTTTATGTCGTGCGGTACGTCGATTTTCCAGAGCCCCAACAACTCGCTGTATATGGGCTCGGCTCCGCGCGAAGCGCTCGGCTTTGCGGGCAGCCTGGGTAGTTTGGCACGCTACGCCGGCATGGCGCTCGGCATTACGGCGGCGTCGCATATCCTGTATGGGCAGATGAGCGTGGCAATGGGCGAGGCCGTGACCAGTTTTGTTACAGGTCGTCCGGACGTATTCCTATTCGGCTTTCGCTCGGTGTTCTACGTACTCATGGCTGTGGCCGCCGTGGGCTTTGCGCTTGCCATGGTGCGTTTGGTGAAGATGCGCGCCCGCCATTAGCATGTTGGGAGGCTGTCTGCCACGATTCGCGCCGTCCCAAAAAGACTGGTTTGTGGTGCGATGTGGCTTGTGGGGCGGGCGGGGGTCGGTCCGTGGTAGACTATCGAACAACGTTTATTAATCGCGCGGTATCGTTGCCGCGAGAAGGGGTTGCGCCATGCAGGAGCTTGAGGATCGTATTCGCCATGACGGCATCGTAAAGGCCGGTAACGTCCTTAAGGTTGATGCCTTCCTCAACCACCAGTGCGACGTTGAGCTGTTCGACCACATGGGCGCCGAATGGGCCCGTCTGTTCGAGGGTGTCGAGATCAACAAGATCCTGACGATTGAGGCTTCGGGTATTGGTATGGCCTGCATCGCAGCTCAGCATTTTGGCGGCGTGCCGGTGGTCTTTGCAAAGAAGGCCCAGTCCATCAACCTTGACGGCGAGCAGTATGCCACGACCATCTACTCCTTTACCAAGCAGAAGGAGTACCCGGTCATTGTCGGCAAGCGCTTTCTGTCCGAGGGCGATAAGGTCCTGATTATCGACGACTTCCTGGCCAACGGCTGCGCGCTTGAGGGCCTTATTAAGATCTGCGAGGCTGCGGGCGCCGAAGTTGCCGGCATTGGCATTGCCGTTGAGAAGGGCTTCCAGGGCGGCGGCGATAAGCTCCGTAAGCGCGGCTTCCGCGTTGAGAGCTTGGCCCGTATCGCCGATATGGACTGCGAGAACGGCGAGATCACCTTCGCCTAAGCGCGCAACATAAGCGATTGGTATGCGATGTGACAAAGGGACTGTCCCTTTGTCACATTTTTTGTATGAGGGGAGGTGTTGATATGGACGAGAACAAGATGGGCTGGCGCGAGTATGCGCGCTTTGCCGAGATGTCGGTTGAGGAGCTGGCGCGCGATTGCGAGGTACAGGTGTTTCGCGCGACGGGTCCGGGTGGGCAGGGCGTGAACACGACGGACTCTGCGGTGCGCATGAAACATGGGCCCACGGGGATTGTCGTGACGGCGCGTGAGAGCCGCAGCCAGTTTCAGAATCGCGCGAGCTGCCTGCGTAAGCTGCGCGCTGAGCTTGAGCGTCGCGGGCGTCCACCGCGTCGACGCGTAAAGACCAAGGTGCCTCAGCGCTCTCGCCAGCGCAGGCTTAATGACAAGCACTTCAACGCCATTAAAAAGGCCAACCGTCGCAAGCCGGGCGGGGAGGAATAGCCTCCTCGTAAGTTGCGGTGAAATAGGGACTGTTTATGCAGCTAAAGCCGTAAGACAGTCCCTATTTCACCGCAACTTAGGTGGGGTTAGCGGGTGGGGTGCCAGACCTCGAGGGCGCCGGCGAGGATGTCGACCTCGATGCGTGAGGCGACAACGGGCTCGCCGTCGGCCTGGATGGGGTAGTCGGGCTCCTCCAAGGTGAGCGCGGCATGGCGGCATCGGCGCATGCGAACCGGTGGCAACTTGGTATGGTGGCCGTCCTTAGCCGAAAGAAACATAGGCAGGGCAACCGCGCGAGGGACGGGGCCGCAGGCGTAGCAGACGTCGAGCATGCCGTCGCAGGGGTCGGCATCGGGGCAGATACGATAGCCCGAGCCATACGTGGGGCCCAGCTGAATCGCCATGATGATCGCCCTCACGCGCTCGGCGGGCGCGTCGTCAAAGCTGGCTGTCATGGGGTAATTGCGATAGCGTAGGCCAAACTGCTCAAGTCCCGAGAGAGTGTAGAGCGGAGTGCCGGCGAGACCCGTCTTTTTGCGCAGCTCGGTGGTGCCCAGGCCGATGGCGGCATCGATGCCGATCGAAAGCGTCTGGTCGTAGTACTCAACGGAAGCCTCGCCGCTACCGCTTGCGGGGTTCCATGAGCGAATGCGCCCGATGTCCTGACGCTGCAGCTCGCAGGAGAGCAGCGCGCCAAAATCCTTACCGGAGAAATCGTCGATGCCGAGTGTTTGGGCAAAATCGTTGCCGGAGCCCACGGGTAGGATGGCGAGAGCGGGGCGGACCGCCTCATCCTGCGTCATAAGCCCGTTGACGACCTCGTGAATCACGCCGTCGCCGCCAAGGGCGATAACGGTGCGATAGCCCTGAGCCTGTGCGGCAAGCTCCTTGGCGTGTCCCATGCGCTCGGTTAGCACCAGGTCAAACTGGGATGCGCGTGCAGTCATGTCCATAAAGCGTTGCAGGCGCTCGGCAACTTCGCGCGCCGCACCCAACTGGGCGGCTGGGTTGGCGATGATGAGCGTGAGGCCAAAATCAGTTGCGTGCATGGGGCGACTCCCGGCGTATGACGTGACGGTGCGGTCGCGCTCAGGTCGAATTGCCCCCGATTGTGGCTGCACGTCGAATACTTACGTCTACTCTATCAGGTCGTTGTGGCGCTCGATAGCATCCGCTACCGTACCGCCCTCATCTACAATAAGCGAACGGCGCTTGGGCGAGATAATGCGCTGGGCGGGGTACACGCCGCGGTGTCCGGCGGTTAGGTAGCTGATAAAGGCCACGATGACAAAGAACCCGGCAGCCGTGCCGTGGAACAGGTCGATGGCCATCATACAGGTGGTGATAGGCACGTTAAGGCCGGCGCAGAACACGCCGAGCATGCCCAGCGCTGCCAGAAAGCTGGGATCGATTCCGACGAGGCAACCTATCCAGCCGCCGAGCGCCGCACCGATGCCAAACAGGGGCGTGACCTCGCCGCCTTGGAAGCCCGCGCCCAGGGTAAGCGCTGTGACGACCAACTTGATGGCTGCGTCCGCCAGGGTGGTGTTGCCGGCAAATCCGGCGCCGGAAAGCCACGTGGAAAGGCCGGCGTAGTTCCAGGCGTCGAGGAGGGCATAGGCGGCCAAAACCACGAGTGCGCCGATGAGTGCGCGAACGAGGTAATTGGTGATAAAGCGACCGTAGAGGCTCTTGACGGTTCGAACCGACCAGGCAAAGAGGCGTGCCGTCAGACCGAAGATAATTGCGCTGATAACAACGATGACGACCGTTTTGGGCGTCATAGCGGGAACGCTGGCGATAACATTCGCCTCGTACTCGGTTCCCAAGGCAAGCGACGAAAAGTAGCCGGTAAACGAGGCGACCAGGCAGTAGATGCCCGCGGTGTAGTCGATTTTGCCGATAAAGCACATCTCCATGCCAAAGAAAGCTCCGGCAAGGGGCGAGCCGAATACGGCGCCAAAGGCCGACGAGATGCCGGCGAGCATGAGGTCGTGGTGGTCATGCTTTTTGAGGTGGGCGAGGCTCGAGATGTTGCTGGCGATGGTGCCGCCAATCTGCACCGCAGCCCCCTCGCGACCGGCCGATCCGCCGGTGAGGTGCGTGAGCGTGGAGCAGACGAAGGTGAGAACGGCCATGCGCATATGGATAAGGCGTGTGCCCAGGGCGGAGTCGATGACCAGATTGTTACCTCGTTTGGCGGCAAGGCCGTGGTTTTTGTACACCCATGCGGTGGCAACGCCCGCAACGGGAAGCAACGCGTAAATCCACACGTGGTGCTCGCGATAATCGGTCGCGATATTCAGCGAGGCCAAAAATGCCCAAGCGGCAACACCCATGGCGAGCGAGACGATGACGACGAGTGCGAGCAACTTGGCGCTCGCGAGTAGGTTGCGGACGTTGCGGCGCGTGTCGGCAGCCAAGAGATGCTCGGAGCGGGTGAGCTGATGCCTGCCTGCCATGATGACGTCGTTCAGGGAGAAAAAACCGCCATCGTCGAGCGGCTGGGGATGATCCTGCGCTTCGTTTGCGCTTTCGGGTTTGTCGTTATGAGCCATACGTTCCTCTTTTAGGTTGCAACGCAAGCATTATAAAACGCGGTAAACGCGACGAGCCGGTGGGTTGGTTTCCATTCTGTTTCGCGGCCTGCAACCGACAGGTGTATTTGCGGGTTCAGGCCGAGTCGCGGCCATGCGTCGGGGGATTATACTGAGGCAAGCATAAAGAATCGGCGTCCTTGTTGTGCGCCGTGGCATTAAGAGGTGCATATGGCAGAGAAACTCATTCCGCTGGAGGACGCGCAGTCGATTGTCCTGTCGCACGTTGCTCCGACCGATCTCGTCGAGATTCCCGTGTGGCAGGCGGCTGGTTTTCCCTTGGCCGAGGATGCGGTGGCCGATATCGACATTTCGCCGTTTGCCAACAGCGCTATGGACGGGTATGCCGTGCGCGCAGCCGATCTTGCTGCGGCCACCGGTGACACTCCGGTGACGCTCTCCGTCGTAGGACATGAGGCAGCGGGCCATGTCTTTGAGGGCGTGGTCGGCGCGGGCGAGACGGTCCGCATTATGACAGGCGCGCCAGTACCCGAAGGTGCCGATGCCGTGGTGAAGTACGAGATCGTCGACGTACTCGATGGCGATGGCAACGAGGGCTCGCACGTTCGCTTCTCGGCGCCTGCCAAGGTAGGGGAGAACGTTCGCTCGGCTGCCGAGGAGGCCCATGCCGGCGATGTTGTGATGCACGCCGGCGAGGTCGTGGCTCCGGCCGGCGCCGGCTTGCTGGCAAGCGCCGGATACGCGAGCGTGAAGGTGCACGCTGCCCCGCGCGTGGGCATCATTTCGCTGGGCACGGAACTGGTCGCACCGAGTAGGGTACCGGCACGCGGTCAGATTCGCGATTCCAACTCCTCGGCGCTGATGGCCGAGGCGCTCGATGTAGGAGCCGAGCCCGTGTTCTACGGCATCGCTCCCGATGATGAACAGGCGATTGCCGAGCTCGTACATCGTGCCGTGCAGGAGTGCGATTTTGTCATTACGAGCGGTGGCGCCTCGGCGGGCGATTACGACTATGTGACGGCGCTGGTCAAGCGCGAGGGCGAGGTTCTGTTCGATCGGATCTCGATGCGTCCCGGCAAGGCCATTACGTTTGGCTTGCTCGGGGGTAAGCCTTACCTGGGGCTTTCAGGCAATCCGGCCGCGGCGTATGTGGGCTTCGAGATGCTCGCCCGCCCGGCGATTCGTAAGATGCGCGGCTTTGCCGAGGGCGCGCGTCCCGTGCAGCAGGCGACGCTCACGCACGGTGTGAAAAAGCGCCAGGACCGACGCTTCTTCGATCGCGCCACGGTTTTGCGCGACCCCGAGACCGGTGAGCTGTTGGTGACCGAGGCCAAGACGCAGAATTCGGCGCTGCTCGGCACGATGCAGCGGGCCAACTGCCTGCTGCGTATTGACGAAGGACCGTGCGAGCTCAAGGCGGGAGATGTCGTGGACGTCGTGCGTGTCGACCTGCCTGAGGGAACGGTGCTATAGGAGGATCGCTATGGAGTTGAAGATTTCGATTGTGACGTGCTCGGATACGCGCGATCTTGCCCAGGACGAGGCTGGAGCCGCACTCGAGGAACTTATCGAGGCGCAGGGCTGGACGGTCGCCTCACATGTGGTCGTGCGCGATGACGTCAGCGAGATTGGTGATGCCATTGTGGAAGCCGCCGATGAGTGCCACGCCAATGTCGTGCTCACCTGCGGCGGCACGGGGCTTTCGATGCGCGATGTGACGCCCGAGGCGACGCGTGCCGTCTGCGACCGCGATGTGCCGGGTATTGCAGAGGCAATTCGTGCGTACTCGATGACCAAGACGCGCCGCGCTATGCTCTCGCGTGCTATTTGCATGCAACGAGGTCATACACTTGTCGTAAACTTTCCCGGTTCCACGAAGGCCGCCCGCGAAAGCTGGGAGGCCATAGCGGACCAGCTGGAGCACGCGGCTCAGATGACAGCGGGCGGCGGACATACCAACTAAGCTATTTACCTGCGGTGGGGCGACCTTATCGGTCGCTCCGCTTTTGTTTTCCGCCGAATCGACGCCGAGGTGTACGGTAACTCGAAACTATATTCTCTAGCGAGAATAATTTCTCACTACCATTATTCGCACGGAAGTATAATCTGATTGCAGATTAAAGCCTGCGGCGGGGTGCCCGGGCATAGCGTTCGAAAGGGTTGAACATGTTCGATATGGTTTCTCGCCGCGGATTCGTCTCGCTCTCTGCTGCCGTCGCTGCCGGCCTTGGTCTTGCCGGCTGCTCGGACAACAAGACGTCCGAGCCGGCCGGATCCGATGCCGGCTCCGCCAAGGCCTCTTCCAAGAAGGAAACCGTCGAACTGCAGGTCTTTGCCGCCAACTCCCTCGAGAAGGCCCTTCCCGAGGTCCAGGAGCTCTACACCGACCAGACCGGCACCACCTTCGCCGACACGCAGTTCAAAGCGTCCGGCGACCTTGTCGAGCAGATGCGCGCCGGTGCCGCCGTCGACGTGCTCATCACCGCTTCCAAGGGCACCATGGATGACGCTGAGACCGCCGAACTCGTCGACGCCGACACGCGTGAGGACATGTTCGTCAACGACCTCGTGATCATTCGCGCCGAGGGCTCCGACGCCAAGGTCGAGGCCATCGCCGACGTCGCGAACCTGGACGGCAAGATTGCCATTGGCGACGCCAAGACCGTTCCCGCCGGCAAGTATGCCAACCAGGCCCTGGCCTCCGTGGGCCTCTACACCGGCACCGAGGGCGACGATGGCGAGTATGCGCCCGAACTCGCCGACAAGGTGGCCCTGGCCGATAAGGTCGGCACCGCTGCCGCCTACGTCTCTACGGGCGACTGCGTGGCCGGTTTTGTCTACAGCTCCGATATCTTCCGCTACGACGGCATCGAGGAGGCCTTCGTGTGCCCCGAGGATTCGCACAAGCCCATCGTGTATCCGGGTGCCGTTGCCGAGAGCTCCGAGCATGCCGACGAGGCCAAGGCGTTCATCGACTTCTGTCTGACCAACAAGAAGGCTCAGAAGATTTGGGCTAAGTACGGCTTTGAGCTTTCCGCGTAGTGCGGCTTGGCGCGATAATTCCATCGTTTTGTGTTTCACTCCGTCCTTGTATTCGCTTGGAGCTTTTCGTGCTTAATAGATTCCGCATGCTTGTCACCTGTGCTTTGACCTTTGCGCTTTGCTGGGTGCCGGGATTTGCGTTTGCTGGGGATGCTGAGGACGGGGCCCAGGTTGCTGCGACCGCTCATGGGCTTTCCTATGGGATCGAGGGTTTTGAGCGGCTGGCCAAGGGGACCGCTCGTGCCATGGAGGGCCAGCCTGAGGGCTACCGGTTTCCCGTTGACGAGGACGTGGACCTTGTGGTGGCGCCTGCTGCCGATCGCGTTGTTGTGTGGATATCGCCCAAGGCGGTCGAGAAGTATGGATTTGATCCGCAGGACAACGAGTGCGTATCGGGTCTCAAAGCCCTCGTCTGTGAGCTCGACAGCGCAAACTGCATGGGAGGTGCGCAGCTAGGGGACGTGGATCTTCCTTGGTATGTCACGGCGGAAACAACGTTTGATGCCGGCGGGTATACCTATGGCTTTGACGAGCGCGGTGCGGATGGGGACCGTTATGTGGTGATTGCATCAGCCTCGGGTGATGCCAAGGGCGGCGCGCGTTGGCTTGATAGCGCTCAAATGGTAGAAGCGTCGTCTGTCGTGTTGCGGGATGAGCGGGGGCCCTTGACCTCTCTGGCCTCCTTATTGGGCGGCATCGACTACCGACCGTTTTGGGTGTCTATTAAAACGAGTGGCCTTGCCCTGCTGATCTCCTTTGCACTGGGCCTGTTCGCCGCGTGGAAGACTATGGGTACCTCGAGCCGCGTGAAGGGTTTGCTCGATTCGGTCTTTACGATTCCCATGGTGCTGCCGCCCACGGTCTGCGGCTTTCTGCTGCTTATGCTGTTTGGCCGCTTGACCGGGGTGGGCCAGTGGCTCATTGCGCACGGCATCTCGATTGTCTTTACGTGGCCCGCGGCGGTGATCTCTGCCGTGGTGGTGTCGTTCCCGCTCGTCTATCGTACGGCACTCGGAGCCTTCGAGAGTCTCGACACGCAGATGCTCGATGCGGCGCGCACGCTGGGCTGGTCCGAGCGTCGCATCTTCACCAAGCTTATGATGCCGCTTGGCTGGCCCTCGATTGCCGCCGGCACGGTGCTCGCCTTTGCCCGTGCGATGGGCGAGTTTGGCTGCACCCTGTTCTTTGCGGGCAACTACGCCGGCATTACCCAGACCATCCCCATCGCCATTTACTTTGAGTGGATGGGCGGCAACACCTCGGTGGCCCTCTTTTGGGTCGCCGTCGTGATCGTGTTTAGTTTCCTGGTCATCCTGTTCATCAACATGTACACGGCGCATTCGCAAAAGTATCGCGAACGGGGCCTTTCCCGTGCGGAGCGCAAGCAGGCCAAAGAGTTTGCCGGACAGGGCGATTCGCTCGATCCGGCGGGCGGCGATGCCTTGCGTATCGATCGCGAGGCGCTGGCCGAGCTCATGCGCGATGATGCTGCGCCGCAGGGAGGTCTATAGGTCATGTCACTCGTTCTGGATATCAAAAAGCGTTATCCCGGGTTTATGCTCGACATGCAGCTTGAGGCCGGCGAGGAGCGCGTGGCCTTGCTCGGTGCCTCCGGATGTGGCAAGAGCTGCACGCTGCGCTGCATTGCCGGCGTGGAGACGCCCGACGAGGGCAAGATCGTCGTCAACGGCGTGACCTTTTTTGACTCGGCGGCTGGCATCAACCTGTCACCCCAGGAGCGAAAATGCGCCCTGTTGTTCCAAAACTATCAGCTGTTTCCCAACATGACGGTGGCCGATAACGTATGCGCCGGTGTAAAGGATGCTGGCGACGCCGCCGCGCGCAAAAAGCTCGCCGAGCGCTATCTGGGCATTTTCGGTCTGGCCGATTTTGTCGATCGCTACCCCGCGCGACTCTCGGGCGGGCAGCAGCAACGCGTGGCGCTTGCCCGTATGGTGGCGGCGCATCCGGGCATTTTTATGTTCGACGAGCCCATGAGCGCACTCGATGCGTATCTCAAGAGCGCGCTTGAGCAAAACATGCTCGACCTGTTCGACGTCTGCAACCGTACCGTGCTCTACGTGAGCCACGACATCGACGAAGCGTGCCGCCTGTGTCAGCGCATCTGCGTGATGCACGACGGGCATGTGGAGGAGATCGGCTCCATCGAGGACGTGGTCCGTCGTCCGCAGACGCTGGCGGCACTGCGCCTGACGGGCTGCAAGAATACGAGCCGCGCGCGCAAGATCGGCGACGAAGAAGTTGAGGCCCTCGACTGGGGCATGACCTTTAATGTGGGCCGTGAGGTTCGAGATGACGTGGCGTACCTCGGTATTCGTGCGAGCTACTTCCATGTTGACAATCGCGCGGAGCGGGGCCGTAACAGCTACGATTTGCACGTGGCTCGTGTGAGCGATTCGCGCTTTGAGCGGCTGGTGCTGCTGGACGTGCCGCGCGTCGATGCGCCCACGCGTCTGCAGTGGAAGGTCAACAAGGTGGGCGTGCCTGTCGACGAGCTGCCGCAAGCAGGCGAGACGCTACGCATGCACTTCGATGCGAGTAAGATCCATTTGGTTTGTCGATAGCGCCGGGTAATGCCGTCGGGGATATAAGCCTCGGCGGCTTTGTCTTGCCGTTCGCCGAATGATGGATGACAAACTCTTATCAACACAGATAATAAATTATTAAACGACGGCACACGACGCTGTCGTACGCATGTCGGCGGTGTTCGTCTGGACGACAACCGTTGATATAGTTACCTTCGACGAGAAAAGGAGGGTGCGCCGGTGCTGCAGATGACATATTCGCGTCGCGTTGCCGCGCGCGCCCTGTATATGGCTCGGAGCCGCATATGAGCAGGTATGTTCACGGCTCCGGGAGAGACGACGCACAACTAAATAATCAGCTGCAAAGCGGGTTCCCCAAAATTCCGGGTTTGAGCGCGGCTGGGTTTTCGCCACCCACCGTGCAGGAATACCGTAGCTATTCATTTTTGGTTCGAGAGGGGAACCGTCATGGCTGAAGAATTTGATTTCCATCCGATGTGGGAGAGCCTCGGCATGAATCTTGCCGACCACGACATGCTGCTGGGCGCCGTGGGTCAGATGTACGGCGACATGTTCCTGACGCAGAACAATCGCCCCAAGTCCACGTCCTACCTGGATTTTGTCGCCACCAACATCCATAGCGGCCGTATTAAGGAGATGCTCGACAAGAAGGAGGCCGGCGAGGCCACCAAGATCGTCGGTTCGTTCTGTGTGTACGTGCCCGAGGAGATCGTGCTTGCCTGCGA
This sequence comes from uncultured Collinsella sp., assembly GCA_958448275.1. Classification (GTDB taxonomy): domain Bacteria; phylum Actinomycetota; class Coriobacteriia; order Coriobacteriales; family Coriobacteriaceae; genus Collinsella. The sequence goes on along the minus strand of CAUDDF010000031.1, from coordinate 8,305 downwards.
CGGCATCCCCGTGGGCCTGTGCTCGGGTGCCGATTGGGCAACCGATAAGGTCGAGGAGCACCTGCCGCGCAACACCTGCCCGCTTATCAAGAGCTTTGCCGGCTTTAAGCTGGGCGAGGTCTGCCCCTATATCGAGTCGAGCGACCTGGTGGTAGGCGAGAACACCTGCGATGGCAAGAAGAAAGCTTACGAGTTCTTTGCCACGCAAAAGAACATGTACGTCATGGATATTCCCAACGTACACGACGAGTCGACGCTCGTGACCTGGAAGGCCGAGGTTAAAAAGCTTGCCGCCAAGATCGAGGAAGAGTGTGACGTCAAGATTACGCCTGAGCGTCTGAAGACCGCCATCCGCGCCGTCAATGAGAAGCGTCGCGCCCTGCAGCGCCTCGCTGCCACGCGCACTGCCGACCCGGTGCCTATCAGCGGTCTCGATAGCCTGCTGACCGTGCAGGCAGCCTTTATGGACGACACGCCGCGTCTGACCGGAGCCATTAACGATATGGCGGCTGAGTGCGAGCAGCGTGTTGAGACCGGCGAGGGCGTGGCGCCCAAGGGGACCAAGCGCATCCTGTACACCGGCACGCCCATGGCCGTGCCCAACTGGAAGCTGTTCAACCTCATCGAGAAGGCCGGCGGCGTTGTGGTAGGCGAGGAGTCCTGCACGGGCTCGCGCTACTACAAGGACCTGGTCGACGAGTCCGGCGAGACGGTCGACGAGATGCTCGACGCCATCGCCGAGCGCTACTTTAAGATCAACTGCGCTGTCTTTACGCCCAACGACCAGCGTATGAAGGACATTGTCCAGATGGCCAAGGACCTGCATGCAGACGGTATCGTCGACGTGGCCCTGCAGTTCTGCACGCTCTACGAGATGGAGTCGTTTGCCGTGGAGAAGGCTGCCGAGGAGGCCGGCATTCCGTTTGTGCACATCACGACCGACTACGCCGGCGAGGATGCAGGCCAGCTACAAACCAGGATTGAGGCTTTCTTGGAAACCATTTAGGGCTATCCGTCCCGGCGGCTTTCCCGGACACCCGATCTTGCCGTTCAAACCGTCGCTTGCGTGTCAAAGTACGCGGCGCTCCTCTTTCACGGCAACCTCGGGCACCTGGGAAAGCCGTTTCCTTGGTTGGCTAAAAGGTTTGTTAAGGAGTTATATGTCGGAAAATATTGAGCAGCCATTGCCGTCCACGTTTGAGGAGTTCAACGAGCAGCGCAAGGCGGCGTTTATTCGCGTCAAGGATTACAAACAGGCCGGCAATCGCCTGGTCGGCTTTTTGTGCAGCTATACGCCGCTCGAGATTATCGACGCCGCGGGCGCTGCAAGTGTGGCCTTGTGCGGCACGTCCGATGAGGTGATTCCCGAGGCCGAGAAGGTGCTGCCGGCAAACCTCTGCCCGCTCATCAAGTCGACCTACGGCTTTGCCTACTCGCAAAAGTGTCCGTTTACGTACTTTAGCGACATGATCATCGGCGAGACCACCTGCGACGGCAAAAAGAAGATGTACGAGTTGCTCAACGAGCTCAAGCGCACGCACATTCTGCATCTTCCGCAGGGTCGTGATCGTGCCTACGAGCGTGAAAGCTGGTACGAGGAGTGCCGCCTGCTCAAGGAGGAGCTCGAGAACTTCTACGGCATCACGATTACCGACGATGATCTGCGCGCTGCCGTCCGTCGCCGCAATCGCCTGCGTGCGGCGCAGCTCGATATGTTCGCGCTTCAGGCCAACCAGCCTGCGGCCATGAGTGGCGTTGACCTGATGAGCACTATGTTTGCCGGTACGTTCAGCTTTGATATCGAGGCCTATACGCAGCAGCTGGAGCAAAAGGTCGCCAAGCTGCGCGAGGCCTACGATGCGGGCGAGCGCCCGGTTGCGGCGGATGCCAAGCGCATTCTGATCACCGGTTGCCCGGTGGGCGGCGTGATCAACAAGATCGGCCGTACTATCGAGTCCAACGGCGGTGTGGTCGTGTGTATGGACGACTGCTCGGGCGAGCGCACGGCGGCCATGATGATCGACCCGGAGGCTCCCGATATCCTGCGCGCCATCGCCGACCGCTACCTGGACATCAACTGCTCGGTCATGACGCCCAACGTCGGTCGTATGGAAAATACGCTGGCCATGTGCGAGAAGTATCACGTTGATGGCGTGGTCGAAAACGTGCTCCAGGCCTGCCACACCTTTAACGTGGAGAGTGCTCGCATGCAGGAGGCTGTCGAGAGCGCGGGTATTGCGTATATGAAGATCGAGACCGACTACAGCAACGGCGACATGGGTCAGATCGAGACTCGCATCGCCGCCTTCATCGAAACCCTCTAGCTTTCTCAGGCACCGGATCTTGCCCCTCAAACCGTCGCTTGCGTACCCAAAGTACGCTGCGCTCCTCTTTCGGGGCAATCTCCGGCACCTGAGAAACCTAGAGCTAAGGCGCCTGAACGCGCCGCTACCTTTGATGTTTAGATTGGGAAAGAGCCATGATAGGGATCGGGATCGATATCGGGTCTACGGCGGCTAAGGCTGCTGTGGTCAATGGGGAGGGTTCGGTGGCGTGGACGTGCGTGCAGCCAACCGGGTTTTCCTCGGTCGATGCGGCCGAGCGCCTGCGCGGTGAGCTCGCTGCAGCCGGCTATGACGTGACGGCTGAAGATGCTCGCGTGGTCGCGACTGGCTACGGTCGTGTCGCCGTGCCCTATGCGCACAAGGTCGTGACCGAGATTACCTGCCACGGTACCGGTGCCGTGCTCCTGTTTGGTGACCACGGTACCGTGATCGACGTGGGCGGCCAGGACACCAAGGTCATTCAGCTTAAAGGCGGCCGCGTGGCCAAGTTTGCCATGAACGACAAGTGCGCCGCCGGCACGGGGCGCTTTCTGGAGATCATGGCCGACCGCCTGGGCATTACCCAGCAGCAGATGGCCGACCTTGCGCGTTCCGGTGAGCCCACCAAGATATCCAGCATGTGCACGGTCTTTGCCGAAAGCGAGGTCATCAGCCTGATCGGTCGCGGTGAGCCGCGCGAGAACATTGCGCGCGGCGTGATCGACAGCGTGGTCTCGCGCGTGGCCACTATGGCCGGGCAGGCAGCGGGCGCCCCGTACTATCTGACCGGTGGCCTGTGCGAGAACGCCTTCGTGGTGGAGCGGTTGGGCGAGCTACTGGGGTCGCCGGTGACCACCTCGCCCCAGGCTCGCTTTGCCGGAGCGATCGGCGCGGCCATTCGAGCCCAGGCGCTCATGTAAGGGGCGGTGTCATTCGCCGTCCGCTCTCGGCGCCGCCATGCGTATACTGGGAGGAACTGATTGACCTATGAGAGGAGGAATCGATGGCTGACGATGTTATTAAGCTCACGTCTATGACAGCCGCGAGCGGTTGAGCCGCTAAGTTGGCTCCCGGAGCCCTCGCCCAGGTCCTGGGCGATTTACCCAATGTGCATAACGACAACTTGCTCGTGGGATTCGATACCTCCGACGATGCGAGCGTCTTTCGCGTTGGCGATAACTTAGGCCTCGTGCAGTCCATCGACTTCTTCCCGCCGATGGTCGACGACCCGTTCCTGTTTGGCCAAATCGCCGCGGCCAACTCGCTGTCGGACATCTACGCCATGGGCGGGCGGCCGAGTCATGCCATGAACCTGCTCTGCATACCCAGTTGCCTGGGCGTTGAGGTTGCCGGGCAGATTTTGGCGGGTGGCGCCGACAAGTGCGTCGAGGCCGGCTGCACCATCGCGGGCGGCCACACCATCAACGACGACGAGCCCAAGTACGGCCTGTCCGTGAGCGGCTTTGTCGCGCTCGACCGCATGCTCGCTAACAGCGGTGCATGCGTGGGCGATGTCCTGCTGCTGACCAAGGCGGTTGGCTCGGGTATCATCACCACAGCCATCAAGGGCGAGCTCATCGAGCAGGACGAGGCCGCAGCCATGTTTGACTCGATGTGCACCCTCAACGAGGCGCCGATTCGTCTGGCCGAGGGACTTGAGCTTCACGGCTGCACCGATGTCACGGGCTTTGGCCTGATCGGGCACGCGTGCGAGATGGCCGAGGGCTCGGGCGTGCAGGTTGAGCTTGCGTCGGGAGCGGTACCGCTCTTTGATCAGGTGCTCGACATGGCGCGCCTGGGCATTATCCCCGCGGGCTCCTACCGCAACCAGGACTTCTTTGGCCCCCGTGTGGCTGCCGGCGAGGACCTGGAGCCGGGCATGCTCGACGCGCTGTACGATCCGCAGACATCTGGTGGCCTGCTTATTGCGGCGCCTGCTGACGATGTGGATGAGCTCGCGCGCCGTCTGCATGCCGAAGGACGTATCGCCGCCGTCGTCGGTCGCGTGTGCGAACCGGTGCCGGGCGGTCCTGCCGTCCACGTTGTTCGCTAGCCCGCACGTTTATGTAACTGTTTACCGTTCTCTAGAACGGTTCTTTCGAAAGGAAAAGCTATGTCTACCAAGATTGAAGTCAATGCCATGGGCGATGCCTGCCCGCTGCCCGTTGTTAAGACGCTCAAGGCGCTCAAACAGCTCGATGGCGAGGGTGCCGTGGTGACCTCGGTCGATAACGAGACCGCCGTCAAGAACATCTCCAAGATGGCGCAGGAGAAGGGCTGCACGGCCTCGGTCGAGAAGGTTTCTGACGCCGAGTGGCACGTGACCGTGGCGACCTCTGGCGCCGTTGCCGTGGCTGATCCCGAGCAGGATGGTGCTGCCTTCTGTGATGCCAGCGCCGGCAAGGGCAAGCTCGTCATTTCCGTCTACACCGACTGTATGGGCCACGGCGACGACGAGCTGGGCCACAAGCTCATGAAGGCCTTCATCTTTGCCGTGACGCAGCAGGAGGAGCTGCCCGCGACCATGCTGTTCTACAACGGCGGCGCCAAGCTCACCGTCGAGGGCTCACCGGTACTCGACGACCTGAAGGGTCTGGCCGAGCAGGGTGTCGAGATTCTCACCTGTGGTACCTGCCTCGACCACTATGGCATTAAAGACCAGCTTGCGGTGGGCGAGGTCACCAACATGTACGTGATTGTGGAGAAGATGGAGCAGGCCGTGCGCGTCGTGCGCCCGTAGCGTATTGGTTGGAGTTGCCATGAGGGAGAAGCGCCCGGCGCTTGTCATCACGTTTCCCACCACGGCGGCCGCCATGGGGTGCGAGTCCCTGTGCATCGAGCGCAGCCTTCCCGGGCGAACGATTCCCGTACCCGGGGAGGTCGCTGCCGGCTGCGGTTTGGCATGGAAGGCGTTGCCTGCCGATGAGGACCTGCTGCGCGGCGAGCTTGCCGCGGCGGGCGTCCCCACCGAGGGCTTTACGGTAATCGACATGTGGGAGGTCGTGCGATGATCTACCTGGATAACGCGGCGACGACCATGCATAAGCCGCAGACGGTGATCGATGCCGTGACGCAGGCGATGTGCTCGCTCGGCAATGCCGGACGTGGCGCGACGTCGGGCGCGCTCGATGCGGCGCGCACGATTCATGGCTGCCGCACTAAGCTTGCGCGCTTTTTAGGTTGCCCGAGGGCAGACCATGTTTGTTTTACGCCCAACTCCACCGCGGCGCTCAACACCGTCATCAATGGCGTGGTGCGTCCCGGCGATCGTGTGGTCACGACGGTGCTCGAGCATAACTCCGTGCTGCGTCCGCTCAATCGCCTGGCGGTAGAGCAGGGCGTGACCGTTGAGTATGCGGGCTGCGACGCGAACGGCGTGCTCGACTACGACGAACTCGAGCAGCTGGTCACGCCGGGCACGCGTGCCGTGGTGGTGACGCACGCCTCCAATGTGACCGGCAACTCCGTTGATGTTGCACGTGTGGCGGCTGTGGCTCATGCGGCCGGCGCGCTGGTTATCGTCGACGCCTCTCAGTCTGCCGGTACGGCGAAGATTGACATGGATACCATGGGGCTCGACGTCGTGTGTTTTACCGGCCACAAGGGGCTCATGGGACCCCAAGGCACCGGTGGTCTGGCCGTGGCGGAGGACATTGACGTGGCTCCGTGGGCCATGGGCGGCACGGGCGTGCGCAGCTTCGATGCGCTGCAGCCGCTTGAGTGGCCCACGCGCCTCGAGGCGGGCACGCTCAACGGTCACGGCATAGCGGGCCTATCCGCTGGTCTCGACTTTATCGAGGCCCAGGGTGGGGTCGAGGCGATTGCTTCCAGCGAGCGTGCGCTCGCTGATCGCTTTCTTGCCGGCGTGCGCGAAATCCCGGAGATCAAGCTTTACGGCGCCTTTGACCAGCCGACGCGCTCTGCAATTGTGTCGCTCAACGTGGGCGATATCGATTCGGCCGAGATCTCGGATGCGCTCATGCAAGGGTGGGGGATTGCGACGCGCCCCGGCGCCCATTGCGCCCCGCTCATGCACCGTGCACTGGGTACCGAGCGCCAGGGCGTCGTCCGCTTCTCGTTTGGGTATTTCAACACGGACGAGGAAGTCGACACCGCGATCGACGCTTTACGCGATTTAGCCTGCTAGAGCGTATATACTTGCGGGATGGGTGTTTTTGCCCGTCCCGTTTTTGTTTCGACCCGAAAGGTGTGTCTATGGCCTCATCCGCGCCGCGCGGTCTGCGCTCCGACCATGTCGTCACCGTCGGCATCGCCCTATTCTCGATGCTCTTTGGCGCCGGCAACCTCATTATTCCGCCACTGCTGGCGCTGCAGGCAGGTTCTGCCACGCCGGTCGCCATGCTCGGCTTTCTCATCGCCGCCATCGGCCTGCCCGTCATGGGCTTTATCGCCGTGGCGCTTGCCGGAACGGCGCGCGAGCTTGCCGGCCGCGTGCATCCCAAGTTTGGCGAATTCTTCGTTGCGGCGGTCTATCTGGCCATCGGCCCGTGCCTGGCCATTCCTCGCACAAGCTCTACGGCGTTCGAAATGCTGGTGCCGCTGCTGCCCGAGGGTGTTTCGCTCGGCACGGCACGTCTGGTGTTTGCCATCGGGTTCTTCGTCGTCGCGTTTGTGCTCACGCTGCGCCCGGGTGTTATCACACGCGTGCTCGGCCGCATTACGGGCCCCGCGCTCATTGCGCTCATCGTGCTGGTCGTGGGTGCCGCCGTGGTGTCGCCGCTGGGTCCCGCAGCCGCGCCACAGGCCCCCTACAATGCCGGCGCCGCCGTGCAGGGCTTTTTGACTGGCTATCAGACCATGGACCTGCTCGCGTCGCTCGCCTTTGGCATCATCATCGCTGAGACCATCCACGAGTTGGGCGTTACCGATGACAAGCGCGTGGCCTTCGAGATTTCGCGTTCCGGTGTGATCGCCGGCGTGCTCATGGCCATCATCTACTGCGGCCTGGCGCTTGCCGGTATGCAGCTCGGCACGGTTATGCCCGACGCCACCAACGGCGCCGCGATCCTTGCGCGTTCGGCCTCTATGCACTTTGGCCTAGCCGGCACGGTTGTCGTCTTTGCGATTTTCTTCCTCGCCTGCATGAATGTCTGTATCGGCCTTATCAGCTGCTGCTCGCGTTACTTCTGCGAGACGTATGTGGTCGAAGGGGGAGCGGAGGCTTCCGAGGAGGCCATGCGCCGTCCCTTTGCGATTCTCGCCTTTGTGTTCGCAACGTTTTCGTGCGTGCTCTCCAACGTGGGCCTCGACGTGATCCTTATGTTCTCGGTGCTCATGCTCAACGCCTTGTATCCCGTTGCCATCGTGCTGGTGCTGATGGGCCTGGTGCACGGTTTTTGTGACGCGCATCCGCAGGTGTGGGTTTGGGTCGGCGGCGTCGTCGCGGTGCAGAGCGTGATCACCTCGGTCCGCGATGCGTTCTTTGCGGGGGCCTGGCTACCGTTCGATGCGTTGCCGCTGGCAGATATCGGTGCTGCGTGGGCGCCGGTTGCTGTGGTCGCGTTTGTGATTGGTCTGGTTCATAGCCAGTTTGTCGCACATTCGAGGAACTAGGGTATTGCCGCTTGCACAGGCGGGGAGTCTCCCCTATAATTTCCTTCGCTTTGGGACACGCAAGGTTTATGCCTTAGCTGCTCAACACCTTCGGGACGTGGCGCAGTTTGGTAGCGCGCCTGCTTTGGGAGCAGGATGTCGCAGGTTCAAATCCTGTCGTCCCGACCATATCTTGCGGGCGTAGTTCAATGGTAGAACCCCAGCCTTCCAAGCTGATGACGCGGGTTCGATTCCCGTCGCCCGCTCCACAAGATAGCTTAACGGCTCTGATTCCCTTTGGGATCAGAGCCGTTTTCGTAAACGTGCCGGGGACCCCACATCCCCACCTAAGTTGCGGTGAAATACGGACTGTTTGGGGGTGCGGACGATTTCTTGGACCGCGCCTAGGCGTATCCAAGCTTCCTGCG
>CAUDDF010000030.1:0-25842 GCA_958448275.1 uncultured Collinsella sp. | reverse complement strand
AGCAGGCATCCCGGCCCCGCCGGCAAATAGCGGACACTCCGCATGCAATCTATGCAAACAAACAAGTGCGCTTAGCTATATTCGGTAAGATCAAGCACACTGCCCTTCACGATAAGCGCCGGTTCCAGAACGACCTCTTCGGCACGCTTACCGCCCCTACCGGCAAGACGCTTGGACATGCAGGCAAAAGCATGCTCCGCAAGGACGCCGGGATCCTGCTCAATCGCAGTCAGCGCCGGCTCAAAGAGAACGTCGGCCGCCGAGTTGTCATAGCTTACGACCGAGATATCGCCTGGGATGCTCTTCCCCATCTCGTGCAAGCGCTTGAGCAGACCGAGGGCAATGTTATCCGAGCTTGCAAACACAGCGGTGGCATCAGTTGCGAGCACCGCCTCCGAGGCCTCATAGGCACTCGGAATGTAGTACTCGCTCTCAAACTCCAAACGTGCGTCGATAGGCAGGCCAACCTCGCGCAGCGCGCGCTCATAGCCGGCAAGTCGCTTACGCCCCGTATTGGAACGGCGCGCGTTAACCAAGCAGGCAATGCGACGGTGGCCCTGCTCGATCAGATAGCGAGTGGCCATGTAGCCACCCATCTCGTGGTCGAACATCACCTTGTCGCACTCGAGCCCCTCAATGGCGCGGTCAACCATCACGGCAGGGATAGGCAGATGGCTCACTTCCTCGCGCAGGGCACGATCGTCGGAGAACTCGTCACCCACTACCAGAAAGACGCCGTCGACGCCGCGCGTCACCAGCTGGCGTAGCAGTTCCAAATCGTCATCGGCGCTTCCGCCCGAGCTGGTAATAAAGAGCGCGTAGCCGTCCTCGCGGCAGCGCTTTTCCAAGCTGCCGGCGAGCGAGGCAAAAAAGCGGCTCTCGATATTGGGAACGATAAGGCCCAGTGTGCGCGACTCGCGCATGACCAGGCTGCGCGCGATCTGGTTAGGAACATAGTGGTTGCGCGCCGCAACCTCCTTGATGAGCTTGCGGTTTTCTTCCGAGATGCGACAGGGCCGATTATTAAGAACAAGCGAGACCGACGAAGGGGAAAGCCCCACCTCCTGGGCAATCTGCTTGAGGGTGACTTTGTTGGCCATCTCGCTCCTTCCGGGTTTACGCGCAATCTCTTGAAAGTATAGCGACTGCCCCTCTACCTCGGTGATAAACACTTTACCAATCCGGTGGACGGCTGTTTTATCGCCGCCAGCGCACCAAATCCGTCCAGGTGGGGTATATTGCAATCGATTGATGACAACGACCACCAAAAGGCGGATATTCGTATGCACGAGAACGACTTTTTTAACGAGGACCTGCTCTGCGCGCTCGCCGGCGTTGCTGGCGAGGACAACGTACTCATGAGCGAGCCCATGCGCGAGCACACCACGTTTAAGATCGGCGGCCCGGCCGACGTCTTTGTCACGCCCGATACCGAGCAGGGCCTCGTCGCCACGCTCGATACCTGCTATCGCTGCGATCTGCCACTCACCATCGTGGGCAACGGCTCCGACTTACTCGTCGGTGACAAGGGCATCCGCGGCGTCGTCGTGGCGCTGGGCGAAGGCCTCTCCGACATTACGGTCGACGGCACGCACGTCACGGCGGCAGCCGGCGCGCTGCTTTCCGATGTCGCAGCCGCGGCAGCCGTGGCCTGTCTCACCGGCATGGAGCCCATCTCGGGCATCCCCGGATCGGTCGGCGGCGCCTGCTACATGAACGCCGGTGCCTACGGTGCCTGCATGGCCGATGTGCTGGAGTCCGTGCGCGTCTACAAACCCGCTCGCCAGCTCGACGACGGCACCCGCGGCAGCGGCAATATCATCGAGTTCGATGTCGACGAACTCAACCTGGGCTATCGCAAGAGCCGCATCGCCGACGACGGCTTTATCGTTCTTTCTGCTACCTTCAACCTCGCACCGGGCAACGCCGCGATGATCAAGGCCGACATGGACGACTACCGCCAGCGCCGCGAGGACAAGCAGCCACTCGACATGCCGAGTGCCGGCTCCACCTTCAAGCGCCCCGAGGGCTACTTTGCCGGCAAGCTCATCATGGATGCCGGCCTGCGAGGACACGCCGTTGGCGGCGCGCAGGTGAGCGAGAAGCACTGCGGCTTCATCGTCAACGCCGACCACGCCACCGCCGCCGACGTCGACGAACTCATCCGCGACATCCAAGCCAAAGTCAAAGACCAATTCGACGTAGACCTAGAACCCGAAGTCCACCGAGTAGGCGAATTTTTATAGCCCGCTCGCCGCGGTCCACTTTAATTAATAACGGGACAAGTGATGTAGCTCACTTGTCCCGTTTTCATTTATTTGCGAAGAACATCGGCCATCCGCAGGATTGAAATCATCGACCGATAAGTGAGTTCCACCTTTTCGCCCGCAAGCAGTCGTTTCGAGCCAATCTCATCTAGCCCCACAAGGCGAGAAAACAGCAAGCTACTCATCGTGCCCTCGTCAATTGATTCCCTTATGGTCTTCAAAACGTCCGTATCATGAAGCGACGCCGAGCTGTAGGGGGCAACACGAGCGGAACTCTCAATTAACGACGAGACAAAAGGATGGAGATGCTTTGGACATAGTCCATCAAACACCACATCCCCATTGTCATCCGAGCCGACTAGTCGCCAACTATAATGATCGACCCAGTCGTCTCCGTCATATATGGTGTCCATGAGCAACTTCCCGTCTAGAGAGAAACCTGTTTGAACATCGGGGCGCAAGACCGCAATCCATCTAGGACCCGCAGCAGCTCCGACCCAACGCACCACACGACAATTGTATATTGCGACTATTTTAGATCTACATGATCAGTTCGAGTTCGCAACAAGGCGTTTATTGCAGCTAGGTTATATTTCATTTTCCACTTTGATGAGCCGTCGGCTCCAAATTCCAAAACCGAAGTCCACGGAGTCGATAATTTTATTTAAAAAGAAGGCCCCGAAAGGGGCCTTCGCCATCTTTATATCAGACAACCAGTCCGGTGTGTCGCGCTTTGAACCCGGAAGGTCCGGGGCTGCGGGCGAGGCATAAGGTTGGTCGCGAGTTCCGCACGCAAAGAAGGCCACTTAATGTGGCCTTCGTCTTGCGCAGGACTGTAGAGCAGGCAACCTTATGCCTCGCCCGCAGCCCCGGACCAACTTACTTCAAACTGCAGCTACGACAGCGCAATACCGCCGAGCCAGCCCCAGCGCACGCCAGAGCCAGTGCCGTAGAACCCAATGAACGAGTCAAGCGACCTCGACGTGATGGCGCCCTCGTTACTCATAACGATGCCGCCGCCAACGTAGATGCCCACATGGCCATAGATCAGACCCGGCATGCCGGTACCGCTATGCGATGAGTCGGCCACGATCATGCCCACCTGCAGCGCCGAACGATCGGAGCTATAGCACCATGCGTTAAACATGTCGCACGCGTTACCGCCAAAGTAACCAACGCCGGCATTGCGGAAGACATTGGTGACCCACGCCGCGCACCAGTTCTGGCCAGGCGAGGGCGTGGAATAGCACGCGTTGACGACGGCCTGCTGCTTGCCCGAGCCGGCATTCTGCTGCGGGGTGCCGCCGGCATACGATCCGCCACCCGAGCTTGAACCACCCGAGTAGGAATTGTTCTTGTTCGCGGCAGCCGCGGCAGCGGCAGCCTTCTTGGCAGCCTCCTCGGCCTGAGCGGCAGCGAGAATCTCGGAATCGCGCTGGGCCATGAGCTCCTTGACATCGTCGGAGAGGCCGTTCAGAACCGTCTGGACCTCCTGCTGCTTGGCCTGCATGTCCTGCATCTGAGCAGTCTGCTGGTCCTTGAGCTTCTCCAAGTCGGCTTTTTGCGACTCGAGCTCGGATTTCTGTGTATCGAGTTCTTTCTGGATGGTCTGGATGTCCTCGATGGTATCACGGTCGCTCTTGTTGATCTTCTCAACGTAATGCGCGTTGGCGACGAGCTCCTCAAACGAGCCAGAAGCGAGCAGCAACGACAAGATGTTGGTGCCACCAGACTTGTAGCTTGCTGCCACGCGATCGGAAAGCTCGTTACGCTTCTTCTTGAGCTCCGACTTCTTGGTGTCGATCTGCTCCTGGGTGCCGTCGATCTGACCCTGGACGCCTTCGATATCGTTGAGCGTCTGAGCGTTCTTGTTAGCGAGCGCCGCATACTCATTGGCGATGCTATCAAGCTGGGCCTGGACCTCGTCGAGCTGGGCCTGGGCGGCACTCAGCTTGTCGGTGGTTTCCTGGCTGGCCTCGGCAGCATGGGCACGGGCAGGCAGGCCAAAAAGAACTGCAGCAGAAGCGGCGCCGAACAGGGCCTTGAGGGCAGTACGGCGCGAGAGCTCCTGAGTAAAGATGGAATCGCTGTTTGGTGACATATGTACTCCGTTACATGTTTTGTTTATATGTCGCTCAAGACATACATATTACCGTACATCCGACGCATCCCAACGATTTCCACGAACGGCAGAAAACCGCACGGTCGGCGGCATGCGCGCGGGCTGGAATGACCAAGACACCGTTATGCATTCCCGCCCCATGAGTACGTTAACTTCATTACTCTGCTCTTCATTGTGTCAAACAGTTGCACCGCACCTAGCTGCGCTATACTCCCCTCAAGAAGTGTTCCTGATTCGATAGGAGACTACATGTCCCAAGCACTCGACCCCAAAGACACCTGCGTCCTCGTTACCGGCGGTGCCGGTTTCATCGGTTCCCACACCGTCGTTCAGCTGCTCGAGGGCGGCTACCAGGTCGTCGTCGTCGATGACCTCTCCAACTCCAGCGCCGTCGCCATCGACCGCGTCAAGACCATCGTGGGCGACGAGGCCGCCAAGAACCTCACCTTCTACGAGGCCAACGTGCTCGACCGCGATGCGATGAACAAGATCTTCGATACCCACCAGATCGACCGCGTCATCCACTTCGCCGGCTTTAAGGCCGTCGGCGAATCGGTGAGCAAGCCCGTCGAGTACTACCACAACAATATCGAGAACACCCTGGTGCTCATTGACGTCATGCGCAGCCATGGCTGCAAGTCCATCATCTTCTCGAGCTCCTCGACCGTCTACGGCGATCCGGACAATCCGCCTGTCACCGAGGAAGACCCAAAGAAGCCCGCGACCAACCCCTACGGCTGGACCAAGTGGATGATTGAGCAGATCCTCATGGATGTCCACACCGCCGACCCCGAGTGGGACGTCGTGCTGCTCCGTTACTTCAACCCCATCGGTGCCCATCCGTCAGGTTTGATCGGCGAGGATCCCAAGGGCATCCCCAACAACCTGGTTCCCTATGTCGCTCAGGTCGCTGTGGGCAAGCTCGAGGCCGTTCAGGTCTTTGGCAACGACTACCCCACCCCCGATGGCACCGGTGTGCGCGACTACATCCACGTGTGCGACCTGGCATCTGGTCACGTTGCCGCCCTCAACTGGATGAATGGCAAAACCGGCGTCGAGATCTTTAACCTGGGCACCGGTACCGGTACTTCGGTGCTCGAGGTCGTCGCTGCCTTCTCCAAGGCGTGCGGCAAGGAGCTGCCCTACGTGATTCGCGAGCGCCGTGCCGGCGATATCGCCGCCAACTGGTGCGATGCCTCCAAGGCCGAGCGCATGATGGGCTGGAAGGCCCAGTACGACATCGCGGACATGTGCCGCGATAGCTGGAACTGGCAGAGCCACAACCCCAACGGCTTCGCCGACGCCGAGTAGCAAAAACCTACATACCGTTCTTGCCCCGATCTCACGATGTGAGACCGGGGCTTTTTCATGGCGCGCAACCATTTACCGAAAATAGGCCAACTTTTTAATCTAGTCTATACATGTTTAAACAACATGTTCTACAATAGGGACATCGACTTTAAAACTCGGGACGGGCTGTTCACCCATCTGCAGGCCGATCCCACAACAAGAAGGTTGGTGAGCACATCCATGGAGCGTGCAAGCGGTGTTCTCATGCCCATCTCGTCCCTGCCCGGACCGTACGGCATCGGCGGCTTTGGCTGGAACGCCTACGACTTTGTCGATTTCCTCGCCTCGTGCAAACAACATTATTGGCAGATTCTGCCCCTTACGACGACGAGCTATGGCGACTCGCCCTATCAGTCGTTCTCGGCCCGTGCGGGCAACCCCAATTTCATCGACTTTGCCGAGCTTATCGAGGCCGGCTATCTGGAGCAGCGCGATATCGACGGTGTGTATCTGGGCTCCGACCCCAACAACGTTGACTATGGCGCGATTTTTAGCGGTCGCCGCCAGATTCTCGACCGTGCCGCCGAACGCTTCGCCTCCGACAAGCCAGCCGATTTCGACGACTTTGTCCAGGAAAACAAAGACTGGCTCATTCCCTACTGCGAGTTCATGACCATCAAAGAGGAGTGCGGACTCAAGGCCTTTTGGGAGTGGCCCGCAGAACTGCGCGCCCGCGGCGAAGCATCTGCCAAAGTCTGCGCCGCCCATCCCGCGCGCATGCTCTACCATCAGATGGCGCAGTATTTCTTCGACCGCCAGTGGAGCCGCCTCAAGGCATACGCCAACGAGCGCGACATCCTGATCATCGGCGATCTGCCCATCTACGTCTCGCGTGATTCCGTCGAGATGTGGGCGACACCTGAGCTCTTTAAGATCGACGCCGCCGGCAATCCCGTCAGCGTCGCGGGAACGCCGCCCGATCAGTTCTCGGCCACCGGCCAGTACTGGGGCAACCCCATCTACGACTGGGACGCCATGGAGTCCGACGGTTTCTCCTGGTGGGAAGGCCGCATTCGCGCCGCACTCGACATGTACGACGTCATCCGCCTGGATCACTTCCGCGGCTTCGAAGCCTACTGGGAGGTGCCGTTCTCCTCGCCCGATTCGTCCTACGGTTCGTGGACGCAGGGTCCCGGCCTCAAGTTCTTCAAGACACTCGAGGAAAAGCTCGGCACGCTGCCCATCATCGCCGAGGACCTGGGCTTCCTCACCCCCGGCGTCATCGACATGCGCGACAACTCGGGCTTCCCCGGCATGAAAATCCTGCAGTTTGCCTTTGAGGGCACCAACTCGTACTACCTGCCGCATAACTACATCGCCAACACCGTCGCCTATGTGGGCACCCACGACAACGAAACGGCGCGCGGTTGGTTTGAGGGAACGGCCACCCCGCTTCAGCGCGAGCAGGCAGCCCTGTACACCCATCAGCAGGCTGGCGAACCCATGGCAGATGCACTCAATCGCACCATCGCCGCCAGCGTGAGCGACACGTGCATCTACACCATGCAGGACCTGCTCAACTTGGGCAACGAGGCGCGCATCAACACCCCTGCCACGCTGGGCGGCAACTGGACCTGGCGCATGCTCGACGGCGCCATCACCCGCGAGCTCGAGCACAAACTCACCGACTGGACCGAGACCTACTTCCGCATCCCATCGGAAGCCGAAATCGAGCTTCCCCAATAGGAGCCACCGCGCCCGACCCCACCCCACCGTGCGGACGCGATCGCTTTTCCCGCGCGAGGCCACCCCAACCCCCTCGCGCGGGATTCTTATGAATTGCAGACATGTAATCAACCCATCACAGGAGGAAACATGCCCCGTATCAATCTCGCAGAACTCGCCGAGCAGTCTTTTGGCATCTCACTCGAGCAGCTCGATGACCGTCGCATTTACAAACTGCTCGTTAAGCTCGTGCAGGAGCGCTCAGCCGCCTGCCCGCTCAACAATGGCAAGAAAAAGCTCTATTACATCTCCGCCGAATTCTTGATCGGCAAGCTGCTCATCAACAACATGATTGACCTCGGTATCTATGGCGAGGTTAAGGACCAGCTCACCGCCGCAGGCCACGACCTCAATAAGATTGAGGAGTTTGAGGTCGAGCCGTCGCTCGGCAACGGCGGCTTGGGCCGCCTGGCCGCGTGCTTCCTGGATTCCATCGCCACGCTGGGCCTGACCGGCGACGGCGTGGGCCTCAACTACCACTACGGCCTGTTCCGTCAGCGCTTTGTCGACAATCAGCAGAAGGCCGTCCCCGACGAGTGGCTCGGCGAGCAGGATATCCTGATCGATGACGACCGCTCCTACACTGTTGAGTTCGGCGATTTTGCCGTTACCTCCAAGCTCGTCAACATCGACGTGCCTGGCTACGGCCAGCCCACCAAGAACCGCCTGCGCCTGTTCGACCTGGCGAGCGTCGACGACGGCCTGGTCCCCGGCAGCTCCATCGACTTCGACAAGACCGAGATCGCCAAGAACCTCACCTTGTTCCTCTACCCCGACGATTCCGACGAGCAGGGCCGCCTGCTTCGCATCTACCAGGAATACTTCATGGTGAGCAACGCAGCCCAGCTCCTGATCGACGAGGCCATCGAGCGCGGCAGCAACCTGCACGATCTGGCCGACTACGCCGTGGTCCAGATTAACGACACGCACCCCACCATGGTCATCCCCGAGCTCATTCGCTTGCTCACCACCAAGCACGACATCGAGTTTGACGAGGCTGTGACCATCGTACGCTCCATGGTCGCCTACACTAACCACACGATTCTTGCCGAGGCGCTCGAGAAGTGGCCGCTCACCAGCCTGCAGAAGGTCTCCCCTGCCATCGCCGACATTATCGTCAAGCTCGATGAGATCGCAAAGGCCGAGCACGACGACCCGCGCGTTGCCATCATCGACGAATACGACACCGTCCACATGGCCCACATGGACATCCACTTTGGCTTCTCCATCAACGGCGTCGCCGCACTCCACACCAAAATCCTGGAGGACACCGAGCTTCATCCGTTCTACGAGATCTACCCCGAGAAGTTCTCCAATAAGACCAACGGCATCACCTTCCGCCGCTGGATCCAGGGAGCCAACCCCGCGCTCGCCAGCCTGCTCGACGATGTGATCGGTACCGATTGGCGCAGCACCGGCGACTTGAGCAAGCTCGCCGACTTCGCCGACGATAAGAGTATTCTTGAGCGCCTGGCCGCCACCAAGACCGAGGCAAAGACCATCATGCGCCAGTTCATGGCGCTCGAGCAGGGTGTGACGATCCCCTCCAACGCCATCATCGATGTTCAGGTCAAGCGTATCCACGAGTACAAGCGCCAGCAGATGCTCGCGCTCTACATCATCTGGAAGTACCTCGACATCAAGAACGGTAACAAACCTAAGCACCCCGTCACCATCATCTTTGGCGGCAAGGCAGCGCCTGCCTACACTATCGCCCAGGACATCATCCATCTGATCCTGACGCTTTCCCAGTGGATTGCCAACGACCCCGACGTGGCTCCCTACCTGCAGGTCGTCATGATCGAGAACTACAACGTCACCGCCGCCGAGCGCGTGATTCCCGCCGCCGACATCTCCGAACAGATCAGCCTGGCCTCCAAGGAGGCGAGCGGCACTTCTAACATGAAGTTCATGCTCAACGGCGCTTTGACCCTGTGCACACTCGACGGTGCCAACGTGGAGATTGCCGAGCTCGTGGGCGACGAGAACATCTACACCTTTGGTGCCTCTTCCAAGCAGGTCGAGCAGCTCTACGCCGAAGGCACCTACAACGCCGGTGCGCTCTACCGCAAGCCCGGCATTAAACTGCTGGTGGACTTCATCACCAACCCGGCCTTTATGGCAACCGGCAACGCTGAGCGCCTGCAGCGCCTGCACGACGACATTAAGGGCAAGGACTGGTTTATGGCCCTGCTCGACATTGAGGAGTACATCCAGACCAAGGAGCGCGTGCTAGCTGACTACGAGGACCAGGGTGCTTGGTTGCGCAAGGCGCTGATCAACATCGCCAACGCCGGCACCTTCTCGTCCGACCGCACGATCTCCCAGTACAACGACGAGATTTGGCACCTGAGCTAATTCGCTTCCCTTACCCATCCTCTTGAAAGCGGAGTCGCGGCAACGCGGCTCCGCTTTTTGTGCCCCCGTGTTGCCCGTGGCCCGCCTCGACCAAAAAATCTCGGCCTGTAACATCTAGCCGGCAAAATTAAGTCTACCTGTTACAGATCGAGATAAACGAAATTGTCCCGATGAACCCTCTCGAACTGTAACAGGTAACTGCTGGAATCGGGTCTACCTGTTACAGAATGAGACGGACGGGCAAGGCGGCTAAAACAATCTCGAGCTGTAACAGGTAGCTGCCGAAATCAGTCCTTCGTGTTACAGATCGAGATAAAAGGACAGGCAGCTCGACGCTGTCTTGATCTGTAACATCTAGACCCAATTTGCCCTTCTTCCTGTTACAAATCAAGACAAACTGGCAGATGGACAACCCCGACACAAAGAAAGGCTCCCCTCTCGCCCAGTGGACGGGA
This sequence comes from uncultured Collinsella sp., assembly GCA_958448275.1. Taxonomy (GTDB): domain Bacteria; phylum Actinomycetota; class Coriobacteriia; order Coriobacteriales; family Coriobacteriaceae; genus Collinsella. The sequence goes on along the minus strand of CAUDDF010000030.1, from coordinate 15,565 downwards.
GGGGAGCCTTATATGTGACCGCGGCAAAAGGATGGCAATACCGCAGTCGCCCAAAGGGAGGGTCCGGATGCACCGGGCCTAGATAAGGTTCTTGCCAGACACCTTATCGAAGAGATGGGTCGCGTTCTTCTCGAACTTGAACCAGATGGAGTCGCCCGCCTTGAGCGCACCCTTGGCCTCAAGGTCGACAACGGGAATGATCAGGACGAACTGGCCATCGGGAGCGGTCACGTGAACATGCTCGGTCGAACCCATGAGCTCGGTCACCTCGACGGTACCCTGGAGCGCACCCTCCTCGTCCTTGTCGGCAAGCAGAATCTGCTCGGGGCGCACGCCGGCCGTGATCTCCTTCACGTCGCCGCCGTCCCAGTTGAGAGCAAGCTGAGCGCAGGTCTCGGGGGCGAGCGCCACGTTCATATCCTCGGTCTTGACGGTGAAGCCGTTGCCCGAGCGCACCAGCTGGGCATCGAAGAAGTTCATCTGCGGCACACCGATAAAGCCGGCGACGAAGATGTTCGCGGGATGGTTGAAGACCTCCTGCGGGGTGGCAATCTGCTGTACGACGCCGTCCTTCATGACCACGATGCGATCGCCGAGGGTCATGGCCTCGGTCTGGTCGTGGGTGACGTAGATGAACGTGCCCTTGATCTCGTGGCGTAGCTTGATGAGCTCGGCACGCATCTGGTTACGCAGCTTGGCGTCCAGGTTGGACAGCGGCTCGTCCATCAGGAAGACCTTAGGATCACGCACGATGGCGCGGCCGATGGCGACACGCTGGCGCTGGCCGCCCGAAAGCGCCTTGGGCTTACGGTCGAGGTATTCGGTAATGCCCAGGATCTCGGCAGCAGAGCGAACCTTACGGTCGATCTCGTCCTTGGGGACCTTCTTGAGCTCAAGCGTAAACGCCATGTTCTCGTACACCGTCATATTGGGGTACAGAGCATAGCTCTGGAACACCATGGCAATGTCGCGGTCCTTGGGCGCCACGTCGTTGACGCGCTTGCCGTCGATGAGCACGTCGCCCGAAGTGATGTCCTCCAGGCCAGCGACCATGCGCATCGTCGTGGACTTGCCGCAGCCAGACGGGCCAACGAGAACGACAAACTCCTGGTCATGCACGGTGAGATTAAAATCCTCCACCGCGAGCACGCCGTCCTCGGTAACCTTGAGGTTGTGCTTCTTCTCCTCGGTCTTCTTCTTTTTGCCAAAGAAGCCCTTCTTTTTGGACTCGTTGTTGGGATACACCTTCTGAACATGTTTGAGAACGATCTCGGCCATGTCTTTACCTTTCGATATGCGGCGCTGCGCTGAGGGGCGCCGCAGAAACTTGCAAAACAGTTACGGCATCAGCCCTTGACGGCACCCGCCACCACGCCGTCGATGATGTACTTCTGGCAGAGGATGTACATGATGACGATGGGGATAACGACCATCATGATGCAGGCCATCATGGGACCGAGCTCGACGTGGCCGTAGCCGCCGCGGAAGTACTGGATCAAGATAGGAATGGTCCTGTACTTGGTGGAGTCGAGGGTAAGGTAGGGCAGCAGATAGTCGTTCCAGACCCACATGGTCTCGAGAATGCCGACCGAAAGATAGGTGGGCTTCATGATGGGAAGGACGATCTTAAAGAACACCTGGACCGGGTTGCAGCCGTCGATCATGGCCGCCTCTTCGATCTCGAGCGGAATGTTCTTTACAAAGCCGGCGAACATAAAGACCGCCAGGCCCGCGCCAAAGCCAAGATAGATAAAGCAGATGTTGAACGGCGTGTTGAAGCCGATGCGGTCCGCCAAATTGGACAGCGTGAACATGAGCATCTGGAAGGGCACGACCATCGAGAAGACGAACAGGTAATAGAAGAAGTTCGAGATCTTGTTGTTGACACGAACCACATACCAAGCGCACATGGAGCAGCACACCAAAATCAGCACGACCGACGTGACCGTGATGATGAGCGAGTACATAAATGCCGAGGCAAAGCCCTGCTCGTTAAGAGCGTGCAAGTAGTTTGCAAGGCCGTTGAACGTCTCGGGCGTGAGCAGATCGAACGCTGTGGTGGTGCTGATTGCGGTCGCTTTCTTAAAGGAATTGAGCGCGATCATGAACACGGGGTAGATCCACGCGAGCGACAGAATCGTAAAGAAGATTGAGAGCGCGCGGTTGATAACCTTATCGCGTTTCATTACTGCTGCACCTCCTTGGACCTCGTGGCCTTAAGCTGAATCATGGAGATGGCTACGACCAGGATGCAGAAGATGACTGCCTTGGCCTGGCCAATGCCCTGCCATGCGATACCGGCACGCGAATAGAACGTGTTGTAGATGTTCAGGGCGAGCATCTCGGTGGAGTGCGCGGGGGCGCCGCCGGTAAGGGCGAGGTTCTGGTCGAACAGCTTAAAGCCGTTGGTGATGGACAGGAACAGGCAGATGGTGATGGTCGGCATCAGGTTAGGGATCTTAACCTTCCAAAACGTCTGCCATGCCGTGGCACCGTCGACCTTGGCGGCCTCGATGTAGTCGGACGGAATGGACTGCAGACCAGCGATGTAGATGATCATCATGTAGCCGACCTGCTGCCACAGGGTCAGGATGATAAGGCCCCAGAAGCCAGCAGCAGAGTTAAGGGCGATGAGCTGGGCACCCACGTTGGAGAGCAGGCAGTTGATCAGAATCTGCCAAATGTAGCCCAGCACGATGCCACCGATCAGGTTAGGCATAAAGAAGATCGTACGGAAGATGTTGGTGCCCTTGAGCGCTTTGCGGGTGAGCGCCTGCGCGATGGCGAGGGCAATCACGTTGATGAGCACCGTCGACAGGAAGGCAAACGCCACGGTAAAGAAGAACGACGTGGCAAACTGCGGATCGGACAGTGCGCGCACGTAGTTCTCGATACCGACAAAGTGCGTGTTGTTGATGGTAATAAACTGGCAGAACGAGAGATAGAAACCCTGGATAAAGGGGATCACGAACCCGATCATAAACGCCAGACACGTGGGCAGCATAAAGAGCGGCCACCAGCGCTTGAGTGCTTTGCCCATAGAAGGGTCCTTTCAATATGCAGGGGGCGGGCAAACCAACGTCTGCCCGCCCCCTGTCGCTAATCAGATAGCTTGGGCAGCAACTACTTACTCGGAAGCAGCCTTCTCGGTCTTCCAACCATCGACGAAGGCGTTCTTGACGCCATCCCACTTGCTGTTGTCGGCAGCATAGGCAATCAGAGCCTGCTTGAGGTTCTTCTTCCACTCCTCAGAGGGGATGTAGACGAAGTCCCAAGCGACGGTCTTCTTGCCGTCCTTGGCCATGGCAACGGCCTGCTGCGAGAAGACGTTGGTGGTCTCCTTGGCGCTCTTGAACGGAGCGGTCAGACCCATCTTGTCGGCGATGATGCTGGTCGGGGTGTCAGCGGTGACGCACCAGTACATGAAGTCCTCGGTGGCCTTCTGGGCATCCTCGGAAGCCTGGGAGCTCACGCACCAGTAGTTCTCGCCGCCGGAGCACAGGCCCTGGTTCTCCTCGCCGTCGACGCCGATGTAGATCGGCAGCATGCCGAGCTGGTCATCGGTCATGCCGGCCTTGGTGAGGTCGGCGTAGGCCCAAGAACCGTTCTGATAGAAGACGGCCTTCCCGGTTGCGAACTCGTTGGTAGCGTCGTCGCCGGTCTTGGAGGCAAGCTGCGAAGGATCGCAGGTGGAGTCGGTGATGTATAGGTCGAAAATCTGCTTGAAGTTGTCGAGATACTCGCCCTTGATCTCGTCGTCCTCCTGGTTGTGCTCCTTCTCGAACTCGTAGTAGAGCGGGAGGTTGGCGAGGTGGGTGGTGTAGCGCCAGCTGGAGGAGTCGTCCATGCCGGCGGAAGTGAAGGCGCCCTCAACGCCAAGCTCGTCCTTGCGGGCCTGGATGTCGTCGGCACAAGCCTTCAGCTTGTCGAAGGAGTTGATGTCCTCGGCCTTGTAGCCAGCCTTCTCGAGCAGCTGCTTGTTGTAGATGATGCCGTAGCTCTCCTGGACCCAGTCGATACCCAGATCCTTGCCGTCGGACTGCAGAGCCAGGGAGTCGTCGATGAGCTCACCGCGGAGCTTGGTATCGGACAGGTCGGCGCAGTAATCCTTCCAGTTCTTAAGACCGGTGGGGCCGTTGACCTGGAACAGGGTCGGAGCGGAGCTCTTGGACATCTCGGACTTGAGCTTCTCCTCGTAGGTGTTGGAGGCGGCGGTCACGATCTTGACCTCGACGCCCTTCTCCTTCTTGTACGCCTTGGCGATCTCCTTCCACTCCTTGTCGACCTCGGGCTTGAATTGGAGGAAGTAGACCTCGGCAGCGTCACCAGAAGCAGAGGAGCCGGAGCCGGCGGAGCCACCGCAGCCCACGAGGCCCAGACCAAGAACCGCAGCCGCGGAACCAGCAAAGCCCAGGAACTGCCTTCTGCTCATTTCGTTCTTCATTACAATCCACCCTTTCACACCGTGGCGGCACCCTTTGCCGCCGCCTTCGGAGATTGGCTCGGGGACTTTGCCCCTTTTGCTGATTTGTACGATACGCTATTTGGCTACTTGTTTGAACAAGTATTACTAGAGCGGTAGAAAAACTTCGGTGAACGGTAATTTCAACTTGATACTTGACAAGTTTTGTATAAACAATTATTTGTTATCGAATGCGGAGAAAGCGCCCGGTCAAACCGACGATGCATCGGTTTGACCGGGCGCTTTCGCTTTGAGGGCATGAGTCTCGTCAGGCTGCGAGCTAGCCGGCTATCGCTTGGAGTTGACGCGGTAGTGGAAGATCTCGGGATGCGTGCGGGCATGCGTGACCTCGAACAAGATGCCGTCCGAGGTGTACGACTGGCTCTCCATGACGGCAACACAGTTGTATTTGCCGAGGTCAAGATAGCTGCAGTCCTCATCGTTGGCAAGCTCGACGCTCACTGTACGGCGACTCGCCATCACCTTGACGCCGCGTTTGTGCTCCAGATAGTCGTAAATTGACTTTGCGGCGATCTCGGGCGTCAGGCCCTTGGCGATTGACTCCAAAAAGTAACCATGGTCTACTTGGCGCGCATTGCCGTTAAGGCTTCGGACACGCACCACGCGAATCAACTCCTCGCCCACCTTAAAGCCCAGACGACGAGAGAGCTGCTCGGTGCAAATCAAATGCTCAAAAGACTTAACGTCCGTCGATGCAACGGCATTGTTGCGCTTTGCAAATTCGCCAAACGACTCGACTTCCTCGAGTGCGCCCAGCATGTCGGTTTCGCCCTTGAGCCAAATAACGCGCACGCCCTTGCCGTGTATAGGCTGCACAAACATCTGGTCGGCCAGCATGCTCAAGGCGCGTCGAACGGTATTGCGCGTGCAGCCAAACTCCGCGGTCAGCTCGGCTTCGGTTGGCAGCATCTCCTGAAACGCATAGGTCCCATTAATGATGCGCGAACGTATTTCTCGGTAGATTCCTTCGTATATCGCTTTTGGCATTGTTTCACCTCTAATGAATATGTATGGCTAGGCACGATAGCATTTCTTTGGGTTGTTTAAACCGTCTATCGGCAAAGCACCGATTATTAACTGTCAACGGCGCCCGTGATGCTCCAATCGATTCGAATCAAAACCATCAATGCGGCGAACGCTCACTCCCCTACAATTAACTCATTGTTCAAACGTTCCACCGCAGACATGGCGGGCTTACGGTCGAGAGGCAGAACATGCTGCAAAAAATCCAACGCTTTGGCGGGGCAATGTTCGCGCCCGCCATGCTGTTTTCTATATCAGGCCTCATGGTCGGCGTCTCCGCCCTCGCAACGTCTGCGGATATCGTCGGCGACCTCGCCGTATACGGAACCCCTTGGTACGTTTTTTGGACTATCATCCAGCGTGGCTCGTGGACGGTCTTTAAACGACTTCCGCTCCTTTTTGCCGTAGCGCTGCCCATCGGCCTTGCCCAAAAGCAACCGGCACGTTGTTGCTTCGAGGCGCTCGTGGCCTATTTTGCCTACTGCTTCTTTTTGAGCGAGATCATCAAGCTGAGCGGAGACAACCTTGGACTTAAGTACCCGGCATCTTTGACCCCCGCCAGCGGTATCGCCGTCATCGACGGCATCAAGACGCTCGACACCGGCATTATCGGCCCGCTGGCGGTATCGGCAACCGTCGTCGCCATCCATGACCGCTTCTACGATGCCAAGGTTCCCGATTGGCTCGGCACCTTCTCGGGCTCCTCGCTGGTCTACCTCATCAGCTTTTTTGCCGTGTTTGCCCTTGCCGCTATCTCGGCCGCCATCGTGCCCTTCGTATACGCTGTGACCGAAACGCTACGCCACGCACTTGCGGGCGTCGGTCCCTTCGGCGTGGGCGTCTTTGTGTTTTTGGAACGCGCGCTCGAACCCATGGGCTTGCACCATTTGCTCTACATGCCCATCTATTACGACAATCTGGTCATTCACGACGGTATTTACGCCACGTGGACCAACCTGCTCCCCATTCTCTCCCATAGCACGCGCCCTTTGAATGAGCTTGCACCCTGGGCAGGTTTTACCGCCACCGGCTGGAGCAAGCTCTTTGGCCTTCCCGCCATCGCGGCAGCATTCTATTTCACCGCCAAACCCGAACGCCGTGCCGGCCTTAAGGCCATCCTTTTGCCCGCCATCGTCGCCTCGGTGGTCTGCGGCGTCACCGAGCCGCTCGAGTTTCTCTTTATGTTCACCTATCCCGGACTCTTTTTGCTCTACGCCGTCCTATCCTCCTGCCTTGCCATGACCATGAACCTCTTCGGTATCGTCGGCATCTTCTCAGGCGGTCTCATGGAAATGACGGCCTTCAACTTCATCCCACTCATGCGAATGCATGCCGGCTCCTACCTTTTGGCGCTCGGTATCGGCCTTGCCTTTAGCCTCATCTTTTTTGTTAGTTTTCGCGCACTCATCTTGGTCTATGACCTTAAGACGCCGGGCCGCGAGGATCATGTCTCCAATCGCGCGGCAATCGATCGTTTAACGGGAAGCGGCTTTGCCAAAGAGCAATCTCCCAATGACGAGGTCAATAGTCGATCCAATCAAGATCACGTCCTCGCTGAGCGGGTAATTCAGCTTTTAGGTGGCGTTGGCAATATCGTGGGCGCAACCAACTGCGCCACGCGCCTGCGCGTCGAGGTCGCAGACCCCTCCATCGTTGCAGATAACGCGTCGTTTGTCGCGGTGGGCGCCAAGGGCCTCATCATTACGGGCAAGACCGCCCAGGTGATCATCGGCATTTCCGTTCCCCGCGTTAAAGAGCATTTTGACCGGATCATGGGTCTCGAGCCGGGGTTTGCACCCATCGTCTCAGCCTCCCCTGTCGCCAGTGCAGCCCATAAGCACGGCGACATCTGCTTCTTCGACATCGACGGTACGCTCGCCTGGCAAGATCCCAAACTCGCCCAAGAGCTCCCCGAGGATGAGCGAGACCTCTCCCCCTACCCCAATGAAGCGGTCTCGCAAGCCATCCGTGATTTTGTTGCCAAGGACAATATGGCGTTTATCTGCACAGGGCGCACACTGAGCTGCATCCATCCAAAGCTGCTCGAGCTGCCCTGGGCCGGCATCGTCTGCCTCGCGGGTGGCTATGTCGAACTTGAGGGACACGTGATTCGCGATTTAGCGATGACGCCCGGCATGCTGCAGCGCCTTGCCCCCTATCTTGAGCAGTCGGGCGAGGTCATCCGCTTTGAGGGTCTTAACGGTGTCGTGCGCATGAGTATCGATGCCCCCGATACTCCCGGATACGCGCGCACCCTGGGCGATGCAGTCACACAGCTGCAACATTACAGTGCCTACAAAATCTTGATGTCTACATCGCTCGCCAACCGTATCGCTCAAGATAAGGCACTTGAGCCGCTGCTGTGCTTTAACGAGCTCGAACTCGAGGTAACCGAAATCTCGCCACGCGAATGCACGAAGCGCGGGGGCATCCAGTCTGTACTCGACGCCCTCGATCCCCACCACGGAACCGTATACGGCATCGGCGACGCCAGCAATGACGTCTCGCTGATGAACGCCGTCGATGTCGGTATCGCCATGGGCAATGCGCCGGACTATCTCAAAAAGCGCGCCGACTACATCACCGACTCGGTCGACAAAGATGGCGTCGTCAAGGCGCTCGAGCACTTTGGGCTTATATAAGCAGCCGGCACGCGCACGCGTCCCGTTTCCCCAAATCGCCAAAACAGACGCGCCGGCAACTCCAATGTGGCAATATGGTATCTGCACACCGCAACGATGCAACCTTAGAAAGAATGCGAGAACCCGTGTCCAGTCCGTTTACCAGCTTTTTAGCCCAGCACTTTGACCAGATTAACGACTATCTGGCCACGTTCTTTGACGGACAGGCGACCTCTGCCGATATCGAGCGCTATCTGTACGCGCCACTCTCGGCTTTTACGGCCAACGCCGGCAAGCGCCACCGCCCGCTTATCTGCATGCTCGCCGCAACCGCAGTGGGCGGTAGCTTCGAGAGCGCCCGCAGCGCCGCGGCAGCCATCGAGCACTTCCAGTCGGGCGCGCTGATTCACGACGACATCGCCGACAACGGACAGCTTCGTCGAGGCAAGCCCTGCATGCACCTTACCGAGGGCACGGGCCTTGCCATCAATTGTGGCGACTTGGCGCTCACCATGGTCACCAAGACGGTTCTCGACGACCCCACGCTGGAGTCCGGCGTGAAGCTGCGCGTGCTCCACGAGCTTACCGAGATGATCGTCCGCACCATCGAGGGCCAAGCGCTCGACCTGGGTTGGGTCCGTGACGGGCGCTTTGATATCTCGGTTGATGACTACCTGGACATGGCGACGCACAAGACCGCGTTTTACAGCGGAGCCACGCCGCTTGCCGCCGGAGCCATTATCGGCGGCGGAAGCGAAGAGCAGGTCGAGGCGCTACGCTCCTTTGGCCTGCACACCGGCCTTGCCTTTCAAATTCAGGACGACCTGCTCAACTTGGTCGGCACCAAAGAGGCCGCCAACAAGGACTTCCGCACCGACATCACCGAGGGCAAGCGCACGCTTGTCGCCGTACACGCCCTCTCTGATGAGCGCCACCACGACGAGGTCGAGGCGATTCTTTCCTCGGGCACCGAGGACCCCGCGCAGCTCGCACGCGCCGTGGAGATCTTCCAGGAGACCGGCTCCATCGAATATGCTCACGCCTACGCGCTCGACCTGACCGCTAAGGCCAAAGCGGCCATCGAGAACGTTGAGCTTGATCCGCACGCACGCGAGTTGTTCCTCTCCATGGCAGATTTCTTTGTGGAGCGCCTCAACTAGCGGGGGTTATAAAACCTGTGGGCAGCGCGTTTGGGCACAAGTTGCTACACTGTTGAGTGCATGTTTATGCATTGTCTCGCGTTGTCTATCCGACACGCGCTCAAAATAGTACGAATGGTACGCCGAAAGGGGTTCGTTCATGGAACCTATTATCACGGGCATGCAGGGAGCAGCCGTCGAGGATGTTCAGTCCCGTCTTCTGCAGCTCGGTTACACCATCGATGCCGACGAGGTCGCCGACAAGCGCTTTGGCACCACCACCGAGCAGGCCGTTGGCACGTTTAGACTCGATAGCGGCCTTGCGGCCGGTTACGCCGTCGATATCCCCTGTTGGAGCGCCCTTGTAGACGCTTCGTACAAGTTGGGCGATCGCACGCTCTACCTTCGCATGCCCAATTTTCACGGCGCCGACGTAAAGGCCTTGCAGCGCGCTCTCAACGTTTTGGGCTTTGCCTGTGGCGAAGACGACGGCTACTTTGGTCCGCATACCGAGGCCGCCCTGCAGCAGTTTCAGGAAAATGTCGGTCTGTTTGCCGACGGCATGGCCTTCCAGGACACCTACGCCTACATCAACCGCCTGCACCATGTGTGGGAGGGCAAGCCCTCGGTCACCGAAGCCGAGTCACGCATCGGTTTTGCTCGCGCCGCCAACGTGCTCGAGCGCTTCCAGATTGCCGTTATCGGTGAAGACCCCATTGCGCGTAGCGTAGCGTCGCGCATGTGGAACATCGCCACGGCGACGACCGACAACAGCGGCATGATGCTCTGTGACTCCAAGGTTCCGACCGATGTCGACCTGGTGCTCGAAATTGCAAGCGACGAGTTGCCCGCAGACGCCGCCCCGCGCGCCACAATCGCCCTCGCCGAGTGTCACAACCTGGCCCAGCGCATCCGCACCGCCAATGTCGCCGCACAGCAAAAGCCGGCACGAATTCGCATCGAGCTCACCGGCATGACGCGTTACAACGGCACCTTTACCGCAAGCGACGCGCAGACCCTCGCCGTCCGCCTTCTCGATGGCGTTTGCGATGCCCTCGCAGATTAGGTAAACTAAACGAGTTGCTTTTGGGCAACACCACACATTGGGACGTAGTTCAACGGTAGAACTCCGGTTTTTGGTGCCGGCTGTTGGGGGTTCGAATCCCTCCGTCCCAGCCAAGGTAACTGAGCGCCCCGGGCTTTCATCAGCCCGGGGCGCTTTCTTGTGGGCAAGCGGAGGGATTCGAACCCGCAAGGGTGCGGAGCTGAGGAAACGCGAAGCGTTTTCCAGCGCAGCACGCAAGGAGCGAAGCGACGCAGCGGGGCGCGGCCGCCGGCAGGCGGACGCGGAATCCCTCCGTCCCATATCAGCCGAGAGCGCCTTACAATTAGAAATATCAGCCCAGTTCCGAAAAGCGAGCCGCTTGCGACAACCAAGTAGCCACAGGCCCCGGGAGAGCGGGGGCACCGGCTTAGGTTTATCGCGAGTTCCGCACGAACAGGAGGCCACTTAATGTGGCCTCCGTCGTGAGCAGGACTGTAGAGCAGGAAACCTAAGCCGGTGCCCTCGCTCTCCCGGGGCCGAACGCCCTAGTTGTTCAGCATGCGGTCGAAGCTTCCCGAGTCGCCATCCCGATAGTCGGCGGTCATCAGAATCTCCTGCGGAATACGCCCACCCTCGCGCAGCACGTTGCGGAACTGCACGCGCGTAACCATGGGTAGGTCTTTGATCGTGGCCGCCAGATTCTGCGGCACGCCCTGGTTGGCCGCCGCGGGCTCGCACTCGCCGCCCGCCTTCACGCGACGCTTATGCTCGGCAAGCATAGCGCGATACATACCGGCATGCAGGCGAATCTCAACGACGTTGGCGTTGCGAGCCTGCTCGACAATGCGCGCGCCCTCTCGATCGATGTCGCCCACGTAGTAGACATAGCTAAAGCGATAGCCGATCTCGGCCAGATAATCATCGAGTGCGTGCGAGACGCTCGCCTTGCAGCCGCCGCCAAAGATTACGCCGCCCACCTTGGTACCAAAGAGCTTGGCATGTTTGCGTCCGCGTAGGAGCTTGACGATCTCGTCATAGGTATCCAGGTTCTCGACCATAATGAACGGCTTGTCGGCGCCCAGCGTAAAGAAGCCCGTAAAGTGCACAGGACGGTTGGGAGCAACCTTAATCGCCTGCATGCTGATGCCCTTTTCGGTCATACGCCTGATCAGACGCTCACCATGCTTGCCGTCGAAGGCTTTTTCGTCGTTGAAGATCTGGTAGGCACGCTGGCGACGCGAGGCAACCGGTGTATCGGCACCGCGGTTCTGCTCAATCCATGCCTGGATAATCGCAATCTCCTCCGCGATTTTGCGATTGGACATTTCGTTGTGCTGAGCGCGCTGCGGCGTCTTTTTACCGTCCTTGCCTTCAACCCTTACAATCTGGGTCTGCTGCTCCTTAATCTTGGAGAGCGCCGTAGGCGTGGGGACAACCTTGAGTAGCTGCCTGCCCAGCACGCGGGCCAGAGCAAATGCCGAAACCTCGCCGTGGACAGTCGACTCAGACCGCTGGGCAGCATTATCAGCCGCGGCAGACTCGGCCTGTGCATGGGGCTTACGCTTGGAATCTGCCCGGGTATTGCGTCCCTGCTTGGGCGCGGACGAACGCTTTTGCGGGCGATCGGACTTGGCTTCCTTCGCCGGCTGGTGCTTGGGCTGAACCTCCGGAGTCTCGGCCTTCTCATCTCCGTTTTGTGTCGCCGCCTTCTCGGCCGCGGCCTCGACATTTGAGCCACGACCGCCGCGGTGACGACGGCGGCGGGGCTTGCTTGAGGCGCTCTCCCCCGCCTGCTTATCAGCGGCCTGTTGAGCTTTGACCTCGGTATCAGCCGCAGGCTGCGACTCGGAAGGTTGCTGCTCGTGAGCCGCCGGCTCAACGGTTTTCTCGGTTTGTTCGGCCTTCTCGGCCTGAGCGGTCGAAGTCGGCTCGCCCTTCTCCTGACGCTTTACAGGATATGCGCGTCCCGCAAAACCGCGGCCGGGACGACACGAACCCGGAGCCCTCTTGGCAGACTCCTCAACATCGTCTGCAACCTCGGAAGGCTCTTCGACCTCATGCGCGACATCCTGCTGTGCAGCCTTAAAGTGAGCACCGCGACGACGCTTGGGTTCTTGGGCCACTACAGGCTTTTGCTCCTTCGCGGGCTTCTGCGACTCGGCAGCAACCTCGGTCTCAACAGCCTCGGTATCGAGCTCATCCTTTTGAGCAACAGCGCGACGGAAGCGTTCCTGCTGAGCACGGCGCTGCGCATCGCGCTTGCCGCCCCCGCCAAAGCCGCCGCGACCCGCCTTGGCGGTAAAAGCGCGAACGACGTTCTCATCGAGCAGCTCATCGGTATCGATATGCTTGCGCGAAGCGGCTTCTTCCACGGTAGCCGTCTCAACGGAATCCTCAGCGTCAGCCTCTTCGGCAACCTCGACGGCCTGCTCCCGGGCATCGTGGATCTCGGCATTAATGGTGTAGAAGGCAGGGCGACCATTAATGCCGCTGCCCTCGATCTTGGTCACAATCTTTGCCGCGATGAGCTCATCGCGCATCGACTTGGTGTCACATTCCTTATCGACGGAGCGGAAAATCTGTGCCAATGCGCTCGACTTAATCTTGAGCGCTTTGCGACAGAGCAGGTCGTAAGCAACGAGCTTCGCCCGATCGGCAGAAAGCGATGTTTGGCTGCTCAGGCGCTCGGCCAATGCATCGACATTGTTTTGGTTATCGGAATATACCGTCTTGGCCACGGGGCCCCTTTCATATGCACACATATACGTCTATATGGTACAACGCGCGAGCCTATTCACGCAAAACATCTGCGAGGACGCCCTTGCATCACCCGTTCTCGCAAGAAAAAAAGACCGGGTCCGCATCGTTGCGGACCCGGTCTTTCCGAGTCATATGGATGGAACGGTTAGTCCATCAGGCTGGCTAGGCCTTGGCAGCCTCGGCGTCGGCAGGAGCCTCGGCGGCAGCGGCGCGGCCGTACTCGGCCTTACCCATCTCGGACCACTCGGGCTCCTCGTCGGGCATAGAACCGGCCTCCTTGCCAAAGAACTCCTTGAGGCAGTTGACGGCAACGATGAGGCCCAGGACCATCAGCAGGACGGCAAAGACGAGCTGCAGGCCCTTGGTGGCGGCGACGGAAACGGCAGCCGTGGTGGCGGTAGCCGGGATGGTGCCGAAGAAGCCAAACTGCTGAACGGCAGTCATGCAGCCCATGGCGCTCTGGACCAGCGAGGTGAAGGTGCAGCAGAGCAGGAAGACGACGGGCACGTAGAGCATCCAACCCTTGCGGCCGGTGCACTTGCAGAACACGGCGAGGGTGATCATGGTCATACCGCCGAGCAGCTGGTTGGAAGCACCAAAGAGCGGCCAGATGTTGGTATAACCGCCAAAGGCGAGGGCGAGACCGGGAAGCAGGGTGACGACCGTGGCGAACCAGGGGTTGCCGAGGACCTTCATGTAGCCGGCCTTGGAGTCGACGGCCAGAGCGTCGTTGGTCTGGGCAAAGAACTCGGAGAACGAGGTGCGGGCGATGCGAGCGACGGCGTCGAGCGAGGTCAGGGCCAGAGCGGAGACGTTCATGGTCATGAAGACCGTAGCAACAGTGCCGTCAATGCCAAAGGCCTGCATACCGCGAGCAATACCAGCGGCAAAGATCTGGAACGGGGTACCCACGGCAGCACCATTAGCGCCAGTGGTGTTCATGGTGGAGAACATGATGCCGGCGACGATGATGGCAAGGATGCCGACGAAGGACTCGACGATCATAGCGCCATAACCGACCTTGACGGCGTCCTGCTCCTTCTCGACCTGCTTGGAGGAGGTACCGGAAGAAACGAGGCTGTGGAAACCGGAGAGAGCGCCGCAAGCAACGGAGACAAACAGGACCGGGAACATCATGCCGGAGGCACCGGAGAAGCCGGTGAAGACCGGAGCGGTCATCGTAGCCTGGCCGTTAACACCCAGGACAACGATGCCGAGGACAGCGCAGGCGATCATGACGATCATCATGATGGAAGTGAGGTAGTCACGCGGGGTCTTGAGCATCTGGATGGGCATAGCGCCAGCGAAGACCAGGTAAACCATGACGACGGCGAACCACTGGAACTTGGTCAGATAAACCGGGAACTGCATACCGACGGCGAACATGAGAACCATGAGCACCACACCGGTGACGAACTCGGCAGCGCCGGTGAGGTTGAACTTCTTCTGGGCCCAACCAAAGACGATGGCAACGAAGGTGAACAGGATGGAGATGGTACCAGCGCAGCCAGCAGCGTAGGACTTAGCCTCGTTGACAGCGCCGGTGGCGGCATCGAGGACGGGAGCGGCAAACGTACCGCAGACCATGTCGGTGAAAGCGGCGATGACGATGATGCAGAACAGCCAGCAGAACAGCAGGAACAGGCGACGGCCGGTCTTGCCGATGTACTTCTCGATGAGCTGAGCCAGGGACTTGCCGTTGTTCTTCATCGAAGCGTACAGGGCACCAAAGTCGTGGACGGCGCCAAAGAAGATGCCGCCGACGAGGACCCAGAGCACGACGGGCAGCCAGCCAAAGGCCATGGCGACGATCGTACCCGTGACAGGGCCGGCACCGCAGATCGAGCTGAACTGGTGCGAGAACGCGGTGAAGGCGGAGACGGGCGAGAAGCTCTTGCCGTCCTTCATGCGCTTGGCCGGCGTGAGGGCCTCTTTGTCAACGCCCCACTTATTGGCCAACCAGCGGCCGTAGCCCAGATAGCCGCAGGCGAGCACCGCCGCAGCCACAACCATGAGCAAAACTCCGTTCATTACATTTCCTCCTCTAAAAAGAACTACTCAGACATAAAAAAGAGGGCCGTCGGTTGCGCTCGACGGCCCTCATCTTCATCAGCCGCCCGTTATCGTACGGGCTAGCTGTATGTGCTAACCCGCATCAGATAATTACTACGCTGATAATGTTTAGCTGATGCGTGAACATGTCTAAGAAATCCTCTTCAATCATGATGTGAACGATCCGTGCGTGTTCACATCCCCCAGTGGTTGAAAAGGAGTATGAAACTTTAGTTACCTAAAGTCAACGCAAATATGTAATGAATTTTCAACTTTTTTGAATTTCTCGGTATAAAACGCCACTGACCTCGGACTTTACCCGACAAAAGTTTTTGCATGAGAGATGCCCCTCGGGGGCGGGCGGGCGTATACAAGGTTTCCTGCTCTACAGTCCTGCTCGCACGGAGAGCACATTAAGTGCTCTCCGGCTCGTGCGGAACTC
>CAUDDF010000029.1:0-26665 GCA_958448275.1 uncultured Collinsella sp. | reverse complement strand
CGCATAGGGGCAAAAGCACAGAATGGCTAAGACGCTGGCACATGAAAGCTGAAAGCCCATCTCGAACAGCACCGTCGGCCGCAGTAGCACAAAGATGGACATGGTTACGAAGAGTGCCGATGCGCCGTGCCGGCGACGCCCCGCGCCGTTTACGACAAGCGTCGCGAACACCATGCAGCACGCGCGCACGGCCGAGGGAGACGTGCCCGTAAAGGCAGCGTAGCCAACAAGCGTTATCGCCAATATCGCCCGCTGAAGACCACGTGAGCACCGAGTCTTTTGCAATACACCCTCGATTACAAACCCCACGATAGCCAAATGGCTGCCCGAGACGGCAATAAGATGCGCCGTTCCCGTCACCGAAAACCAGTCGCCCGCCGGCTGGGCGCGCAGCTCGGCCGAACGACCGCAGACGACACCGGCTATGAGCGCACGCGCCGGGTCGGTCGCAGCCGCGATGGACGCAAGCAGTCCATTTCGCAGCCGAAGCAGCGGCCCCGGAGAGCCCTCATCGACCGGCACAATCCGAACGGCTTGAACCTTGCGCACCTCGCCTCGGAGCACGCGCGATCGTCCATATGCATCGTTCTCAAAACGTGAAACACGACCGATAACACGCACGTGCGCCCCGACCTTGAGCTCGCGGTCACACGATAGGCGAACCGTTGCCAAGTTCTTACCGTCCGCGCGTGCCTCGCAGGTATAGGAATACACGTCGTCGTTTATGGATGGATCACCCTGCACGACAAACTCGAGGCTGCTTGCCGCTCGACCGTCGAGCGCCTTCGAGGCGCCTAGCGTGCCCACAGCCCACCACGCCGAGACGACCGCTCCCGCCACGAGACCGACGGACGCGGCATACAGCCACCGCTTCCAAGGGGCAAGCCGCGCACAAGATTGAGCCAGCACAACGAATACCGCCGCCGCAAATGGAATGGCCCATAGCAGCCCGACCGCCGGCGTCCGCTCTCTCAGCAGCGCATCTGCGGCCACGTTGAGCACCAAGGCGCAGCTCACGCACATGCCGACACACAGGGTCATCGTCCATGGCATCAGGGGCCGCGGAGGCATCACATGTTCGCGCTCGGTCGCACTCATACGCAGATGCAATCTTTGATTTTGGCAAGCTTCTTCTCGCCGATTCCCGACACACGCATCAGATCGTCAACCGAGGCAAAAGCACCGTTCTTTGTCCGCTCATCGATGATCGACTGTGCCATGGAGGGACCGATACCCGAGAGCGTCTGCAGCTCTGCCGCGCTTGCCGTATTGATGTTTACCAGTCCTGTTGCGCCACTCACGCCCGATGATGCGGAAGTCCCACCATCAACACCGGCTTCCGCAATGGGCGCCTGCTGCTCCCCTACCGTTGGAACGTGAATCTTCTGCCCATCGACGACCTTAGATGCCCGATTAAGCCCCGTAGCGTCTGCCTCGGGCGCCAGCCCGCCGGCGGCATCGATCGCCTGAGCCACCCGGGCGCCGTCCTTGAGGCGATATACACCGGGCGACACAACGGCGCCATCGACATCGACATAGACCTCTGCGGCAGCAGAAGCCTTAGACGAAGAGCCTTCGGATGTCTTTCCGCTCGAGGCATCGCCGGATCCCGGCTCCACCAACGAGCCTGAACCGTCAGTGCGCTCAAACGACACGCCGCCGGCATCGCCGCCAAGGTTCGCCATCGCCAAGCCGCTCGCCATCGCCATGACGACCAGTATCGCCATCACCACTGCCTTATGACCGAGCAGCTTGCCCGCCCAGCGGTCCACCTTTTTGACCCGTTCGTGTTGCTCGCGCTGCGCCATAGCAAACACCTCCCAACACCATCGTGTCAGGAAACGAGCACCGCAGCCTCCGCACGCCCACACCGTTTTTCGCGGTCAAACCAAAATCTTACCAAAACCTTGCGAGAAAATGTCCATTTATTCAGACACACGTCGACAAATGAACAATTTGGAAACAAACGCGCAGATAAATAAAGGCCGACGATACAAATACATCGTCGGCCTATGCACAAATTTACTCGTGATCTTGGTAAATCTCACGCGGAGCAAGCTCCGAATGTTTGCGTTTTAAGGTCTTAGGGGCCTTATACGTGTTGCTTTCGAAGTCGATGTACTCAGTCTGCTTGAGCAGGCGCTCGATCATCTCCTCGTGATCGAACAACTCCCAGGCCTCATGCACGGCATCGAGTTTAGCGTGCGTCTCGGGACGGCGCGGCATAAACAGCGTGCAGCAGTCGGGAGCAGCCTCGGTCGAGATATCGAACGTACCGATCTCCTCAGCGCGTGCGATGATCTCCTGCTTGTCCGAACCGATCAACGGACGGAACACGGGGATCTTCACGGCCTCATTGACGGCCATGATGTTCTCGAGCGTCTGGGAGGCAACCTGACCGAGCGATTCACCAGTCACGATAGCCTTGGCGCCCTCGATGTGTGCAATGCGCTCGGCAACCGAATACATAATGCGGCGATACATGATCACGCGCAGGTTGCTGGGACAGGTGACCGAAATCTCACGCTGGCAGTCGCCAAACGGCACCACGTACAGGCGGCCGATCTGGACACCCGGCTCAAGCGCACGGATGATGTCCTGCACCAAATACTCGCTCGTATCGGGCGTCTGCGGACGACCAGAGAAATGCACCGGCACGCACACCGCGCCGCGACGCGCGAGCATCCAGGTCGCCACCGGAGAATCGATACCCGAGGAAAGCAGCGTCACGACCTTGCCGGCAGAACCAACCGGCAAACCGCCCACACCGCGCTCGGAGCGCGCATACACGTAGACGCTACCCTGGACCACCAGCACGTGCACCATAGCGTCAGGATCGTGCATCTGAACCTTTTTATCAGGAAACGCCTCGCACAACACCTCGCCCACCTGACGATTGATGTCAATCGAGGTGAGCTCATAGTCGGTATTGGAGCGCTTGGCGTGCACCTTAAACGAATTGAAAGGGCCAAACTCGCGCAGCGCCTTGACGGCGGCGGCACAGTACTCCTGCGGGTCGCGGTTAGTGTGATACGCCAAAGACACACGAGCAACGCCGGGAACGGTGCGAATGACACGCGCCGCTTCATCGGCCTGATGCTCGTTAAAGGTCACGAGGATATAACCGGAAATTCGAGACACGGCATTCACGGAAAAGGCGGCCAAGGCCGCCTTGATGTTATCCATGAGGATATGCTCAAAATGTGCGCGGTTCTTGCCCTTCAGTCCAACCTCGTGATA
Organism: uncultured Collinsella sp.; assembly: GCA_958448275.1. GTDB lineage: Bacteria > Actinomycetota > Coriobacteriia > Coriobacteriales > Coriobacteriaceae > Collinsella. Next base: position 23,425 of record CAUDDF010000029.1, on the reverse strand, counting down.
GTGGACCAGGCAGACGCGAGCCGCCATTTAGGCTTCAGCAACCTTGTGGCCGAGCGCCTTCTCGTAACGGGCCTCATCGTAAGAGATGTCGCCGTCGACAATCTCGTCCATAGCCATCGAGATGGTATCGGCACCGGAAAGCCCGATGGTGATGTCATCGACATCCTGGACGGCAAGCACGCGGTTGTGCTGGCCACGCAGCATGCTATTGATGTCGCAGGCGCGCTTGGAGGCAAGCGAAGCGAGCAGGAAGCGGTTGTGATCGGTCTTCTCCAGAAGATCGTCAATGCAAGGCTTTACAACGGACACGGACCTCAGATCCTTTCATGCATATCGAGAACGCGAACGAGTTCATCGGTCGCGCGGTCGAGATCGTCATTAACCACGACGTCGTCGTAGCGGTCGGCAAGGGCAAGCTCATCGGCGGCGTTTGCCATACGCAGCTCAATCGTCTCGGGCGTCTCGGTACCGCGACCGACTAGACGCTCGCGGAGCACCTCAAGCGAAGGCGGCTTGATAAAGATCAGCACGGCCTCGGGGAAACGCTCCTTCACCTGCAGGGCGCCCTGGACATCGATCTCCAAAATCAGAGACGCGCCCGAGGCGAGCTTGGATGTGACCTCGCTCACCAACGTGCCGTAGCAGTTACCGTGGACCTCGGCCCACTCAACAAACTCACCGTTTGCCACGCGGCGGTCGAACTCCTCGCGCGTCAGAAAAAAGTAGTTGACGCCGTCGACCTCACCTTTGCGTGGTGCTCGCGTGGTAGCCGAAACCGTCAGGCCCAGGTTCGAGCGGCGCTCGCGCACACGAGTGACGAGCGTACCCTTGCCTGCGCCTGACGGTCCAGAAATCACAAAGAGCTTGGAATCCTGAGCGCTCACTTATTTGGTCAGCTGCTCGAGGAGCTGCTCGCGCTGACGGACGCCGAGGCCCTGGACGCGACGGGTAGCGGAGATACCGAGCTCCTCCATGATTTTGGCGGCCTTGGCCTTGCCATAACCAGGAAGAGACTCGATGAGGGTGGAAACCTTCATGCGGGAAGCGATGGGGTCATCGGAGTTGAGCACGGACTCGAGGGACTTCTCGCCCTTCTTGATCTGCTCGCGAAGCTCAGCGCGGGCGTGACGTGCGGCAGCAGCCTTCTCAAGAGCCTGCTTGCGCTGCTCATCGGTAAGCTGAGGGAGTGCCATTCGTACCTCCAAATAGTTTGGGTTATATCTGATTCAATAATTGGCATTTTAGCACGTAGAACGTACAAAATGCCCAATCGCGGGTCCATAGGTTAGACGATACCCGCAAAAAGTGCAATATACTGCGCCCAAAGTTAAGCCCCTGACCTGCGATTCCACACAAAGGATGGGAAAGTTTACGCAGGAACAGGGGCTATTTTGTGCTAATGAGACCCAAAAGTGGTGACTTAGGGGAATCTTTTACGCTACGTTTTCGACCAGCTCGGCGACGATGGCGTCAAAGGCGGCAACCGGATCGTCGGCACCGGTGATGGGACGGCCCACCACAATGTGGCTTGCACCGCGCTCGATAGCCTGGGAAGGCGTCGCCACGCGGGACTGGTCACCAAGGGCGGCACCCACCGGACGCACGCCCGGAGTCACGATCAGAGCATCGGGACCCAGCAGCTCACGCATGTCGTGAGCCTCCATCGGCGAGCACACGATGCCATCGATGCCGTTGGCCTGAGCGAGCTTTGCCAGGCGGGCGGCCTCCTCGGCCACGGACGACTCGACGCCGATCTCGCTCAAGGCATCCTGATTCATACTCGTAAGCACGGTGATGGCGACGAGCTTGGCTCGATCCTCGCGTGCTTCCTCGGCACCCTCGCGGCAGGCAGCGAGCATGGCGCCCGAACCCAAGCCGTGGACCGAAAGCAGATCGGCACCGGCAAGCGAGGCCGAGCGGGCGGCACCGCGAACCTGATGCGGAATATCATGGAACTTGAGGTCAAGGAAGACCTTAAAGCCCAAATCCTTGAACGTCTTGACGATCTCAGGACCCTCGGCGTAATAGAGCGTCATGCCAACCTTGAGCCAGGCGGCATGGCCCGAAAGCTTGTGGGCAAGCTCGAGCGAACGCTCACGGTCGCAGTCGAGAGCGACGATAACACGGTCGCGGGCATCGGTCTCTAGCATTCGAAAGCACCTACCAGTTCATTGATGTCCTTCACGCCCTGGGACTCCGCCCAGGCCTCGAGCTCGTGCGCGATCTTAAGCGAAGCGCACGGATCGACGAAGTTGGCCATACCGACCGACACGCAGGTGGCGCCGGCCAGGATAAACTCGGCCGCATCCTCGCCGGTCATGACACCGCCGACACCGTTGATGGGGATATCGACGGCCTGGGCAACCTCCCAGACCATGCGCACGGCGATGTGGTGGCACAGCGGGCCCGAAAGGCCGCCCTTGGGCTTGGCCACGCGGGACTTGCGGGTATGGACGTCGATGGCCATGCCCTGGATGGAGTTGATGACCGAAAGGCCGTCAGCGCCGGCAGCCTCGAGGGCCTTAGCGATCTCGGCGACGTTGACCGGCGCCATCTTCACGAACAGCGGCTTATCGGTCACCTTGCGGCAGGCAGCCATAACGGAAGAGGCGCCCTCGGGCGTAGAGCCCATGGCGGCACCGCCGGCGGCGATATTAGGGCAGCTCACGTTGATCTCGTAGCCGGCAGCCCAGGGACACAGCTCGACATACATCTCGAGCGCGCGGACAAACTCCTCGACGGAGTGACCGGCGACCTGGCAGATGACCTGGCAACCGTCCTTGGAGAGCTGCTCGAGCCACGGACCGGACTCACGGGCAAAGGCAGCCACGCCGGGATTCTGAAGGCCCACGGAGTTGATCATGCCGCCCGGGATCTCGGCCATGCGAGGCGCGGGGTTGCCGGGCCAGGGCTCGGCAGCACAACCCTTGGTGGTGATGGCGCCCAGCTGGGAGACATCAAAGAAGTTCTGGAACTGCCATCCGTAGCCAAAGGTACCGGCTGCGGTGTTGATGGGGTTCTGCATCTTGACGCCGCCGAAATCGACGGCCATGTTCACGGTACCCACTAGAAGACCACCACCTTGGAAGCATCGAACACGGGGCCGCACATGCAGGCGCCCTTCATACCGTCGACCGTCTCGACATTGCAGGTGTTGCAGGCGCCAAAGCCACAGCTCATCATGCGCTCGAGCGACACCTCGCAGTACGCACCGGCCTCGGCGGCAGCGGCGGCGACCTTCTTCATCATGACAGCGGGGCCGCAGCTGGCCACATAGTCGTAGCCGCCCTCGCCGAGCAGCTCGGCTGCCGGGTCGGTGCAAAAACCGTGCGTGCCGAGCGTGCCATCATCGGTGCACACGTTAACCGTGGCGCCCAGCGCGCGGAACTCATCGACACCCACGGCCTTGGAAGCGGTGCCAAAGCCCAGGCAAACGTCGACATCCACGCCCTGCTCGACAAGCTTGCCGGCGAGGCAGAGCACGGGCGGAACGCCGATGCCGCCCGCCACGAGCAGCGCCTTCCTGGTGCCCTCGGGAACAAGCCAGCCGCGGCCGCCAGGGCCCAACAGGTTGGACTTGGAGCCGGGGGCCATCTGCGACAGACGACGGGTGTCGTCGCCCACGACGGCGTACCACAGCTCGACGGTACCGGCCTGGGCGTCGGCGCGATAGAAGCTCAGGGGCACGCGAAGCAGCGAGGACGCATCGCCGGGCACGGCGATGTTCACAAACTGACCGGGCTTGAGCGCACTTGCAAGCTTGGGGGCCGAGATGACGAGCGAGAAGATGCCGTCGGCGATCTCCTGGTTCGAGACGACCTCGAAGTCGTGCATGCGTGCAGTGGAAGGTGTGGGCATAGACGCTCCAATCCCCCATGCGATTGCATGGTCAAAACGAACAGAAAGCGCGGCACCGCAAGGGCGCCGCGCACAAAAGCGATAAGGCTATGCTAGCAGATGCAGCCGTCGGTAAGCGTCTGCTTACCGCCGACAAACACATCGGTGGCACGGCCGGTAAGCGTGCGGCCGGCGAAACCGGAGTTTTCGGCGCGCGACTCGTAGCCGTCCTCGCCAACCGTCCAGGTGGCGGACGCGTCGAACACGGTCAGGTCGGCAACGGAGCCCGCCTTGACCTGAACCTGGTCGAGGCCCAGGATCTCACGCGGCTTGATGGCCATGAGCTCGACCATGCGGCCCATGCTCATCTTACCCGTGTTGACCAGCTCGGTGAGCACGAGCGACAGCGAGGTCTCGAGACCGATCATGCCAAAGGGCGCAAGCTCGAACTCGCGGGCCTTCTCCCACGGGGTGTGGGGAGCGTGATCGGTGACGATAACGTCGACGGTGCCGTCGATGACGCCCTGACGGATGGCCTCGGCATCCTCCTCGGTACGCAGCGGCGGGTTGACCTTGAGCGAGGTGTTGTAGGTCTCGTCCAGATCGTTCTCGGTCAGGAACATGTGGTGCGGGGTGGCCTCGCAGGTAACCTGAACGCCAGCGGCCTTGCCGGCACGCACGATCTCCAGACCATGGGCGGTGGAGATGTGCTGGATGTGCAGCTTGGCACCGGTCAGCTTGGCGATCTCGATGTCGCGGGCGATCTGGAGCTCCTCGCCGGCAGCCGGCCAGCCCTCGAGGGCCAGACGGGTCGAGACCTTGCCCTCGTTGATCTGGCCGTGGCCGACCAAGTCCTCGTCCTGGCAGTGGCTCATGAAGACCTTGCCGAACATCTTGCCGTAGTCCATGCAGCGACGGAGCATGCCCGCGCCCTGCACGCCGCGACCGTCGTCGGTGAAGGCGACGGCGCCGTGGGCGACCATATCGCCCATCTCGGACATGGCCTCGCCCTTAAGACCGCGGGTCATGGCGCCCGACGGATAGACGCGGCAGTGACCGACCTCGGCAGCACGGGACTTTACGAACTCCACGACGGTACCGTTATCGGTGACGGGATCGGTGTTGGGCATGGAGCACACGCCGGTAAAGCCGCCCTTGGCAGCTGCGCGGGTACCGCTCTCGATGTCCTCTTTGACCTCGTAGCCGGGCTCGCGAAGGTGAACGTGCATATCCACCAGGCCGGGGACGAGGTACTTGCCGGAAAGGTCGCGGACCTCGGCTCCCTCGACGGCGAGATTCTCGCCGACCTCGGCGATCTTGTCGCTGTCAATCAGGACGTCAACGACACCGTCAAGCTCGACGGACGGGTCGACGACGTGGACATTCTTAAGAAGCAAGGCCATTATCGGCACCTCCAAGCAGCAGATACAGGATAGCCATACGCACGCAGATACCGGCGTAGACCTGCTCCAGGATGACGGAGCGTTGCGGGTGGTCGGCCATATAGGAATCGAACTCGACGCCGCGGTTGATGGGGCCCGGGTGGCAGATAATCGCGTCGGGCTTCATGAGCTTCTCGCGGTCCTTGGTCAGACCGAAGAGCTTGTGGTACTCACGAATGGTCGGGAACGGGGCACCCTCGAGGCGCTCCTGCTGCACGCGCAGCATGTAGACGACGTCCAGCTCGGGCAGGACGGAATCGAGGTCGCTCGTCACGTGGTCGCAACCCAGGACCTCGGGCGCCGGCGGCAGCAGCGTGCCGGGGGCGACGGCGTAGGTCTCGCAGCCCATGATCTTAAGGGCGGGGATCAGCGAGCCGCAAACACGTGAGTGGGCGATATCGCCGACGACGGCGACCTTCAGACCGTGGAAGTCACCCTTGTGCTCCCAGATGGTGTACAGGTCGAGCAGAGCCTGCGTGGGATGGTTGTGCTTGCCGTCGCCGGCGCAGATGACGCTCGCGGGCGAGTTCTGCGTGACGATGTAGGGAGCGCCGGCGTGCTTGTCGCGTACGACGATGCAGTCGATCTTATAAGCGTTGAGGGTCTCGACGGTGTCGACGAGGCTCTCGCCCTTGACCGTGGAGGTCGAGGAGCCACCAAAGTTAAGGCTGTCGGCCGAAAGGCGCTTCTCGGCGAGCTCGAAGGAGCTGCGGGTGCGCGTCGAGGGCTCGTTGAACATGTTGACGATGGTCTTGCCCTTGAGCGTGGGGACCTTCTTGATGGCACGCTCGTTGACCTCGGAGAACGCCTTGGCGGTCTCGAGGATGAGCTTGATGTCCTCTTCGGAGTACTCGGTAATGTCGATCAGGTGCTTATGGTTGAACGCCACGGTACTACTCACCTCCCAGCGGCGCGGAGCCCACGTGGGAACCCGGCGCGACGTCGTTAATCTCGACGGCGGTGTGGCCGTCGACTTCCTTCATATATAGGTGCACGTTCTCCTCATGCGACGAGGGAACGTTCTTGCCGACAAAGTCCGGCGAGATGGGGAGCTCGCGGTGGCCGCGGTCAACGAGGACCGCCAGCTCAATACGGCTCGGGCGGCCCAGGTCCATGACGGCGTCGAGAGCGGCGCGGATGGTACGCCCCGTATACAGGATGTCGTCCACCAGCACGACGCGCTTGCCGTCGACGCTGAAGGGAATGTTGGTAGCGTGGATCGCGGGAGCGAAATTGGTCGCATAGTCATCGCGGTAGAAGCTGATGTCGAGGCTGCCGAGCGGAACGTCGACGCCCTCGATCTCCTTGATCTCCTCGGCGAGCTTCTTTGCCAGAAGGTCGCCGCGCGTGACGATGCCGACCAGAGCGAGGTCTTCACAGCCCTCGTTGCGCTCGAGAATCTCGTGCGCGATGCGGGTCATCGCTCGATTGACGGCGGTCTCGTCCATGATGACCGCCTTGGGGGAAGTCGTGCCCATCGATCTCCTTCCTCACATGTCTTGACTGCTGACACAGTCAAAAAAATAGATGCCCGACCGCTTAAAGCGGACCAGACACCCACAGGAAGGGCTGCTCTTTGGGCAGCTATGTAATTCCATGTGGGTATCTCGTACCCCTTTAATGGTCATGGGATAGTGTAGCCAACCTCGAGCTTAATTGCGAGCATAAATACAGAGCAATCCGTAAACGGAGCCCAAAGCTCAATAAACCTATATATTTGTGGGACGAGCTTGAAAACGCACGCACGAGCTGGCATAATCCCCTCTGCTGCACGCAAATCGGATCTACGTCCAGGGCCGTGGCGTGAGCACTATCGCCAAAAGAGGAATATCTCTGTGTAGATTGCGCACAGGGAGCGACTTCTGTGCTATAGTTCAGGCTTGTTTGTTAACGCGACATGTTCGTTTGTCGCCCAAGGAGGGTCAGTTATGTCCAAAGTTTGCGAAGTTTGCGGTAAGCACCCCGTTGCCGGTCGCTCCATCAGCCACTCTCACCGCGTCACCAACCGTAAGTTCCGCCCCAACATCCAGCGCGTTTACGTCGTCGTCGATGGTCACCGTCGCAAGATGAACGTTTGCTCCACCTGCCTCAAGTCCGGCAAGGTTGCGCGCTCGTAAATAAGGTCTTACCAACAAGTACCTCGGACTCTCCGGGTCAAAGACCTCGCGTTCATATAGAACTTACCAAAGGCGCCCTCCCCTACGGAGGGCGCCTTTTTGCACTCATTGGGGACAGACTTATATGAGGGTTTGCAGATGTCAAAGGGATCATAGCGCAGCTGGTATGCCTTGTAACTAACGGTACGCCTCGAGCGAGTCGGACGCACCTTACACGGGATTGAAATGGATGTAATCGAGTAGCTGCACCGCCTGTGTGTCCGACTCAACCGCGACCCGCGAATAGCGATTATCAAACAGATGTCCCGTTTTCCCATTGAAATACTCATGAGAGTCTGTCCCCAATGAGCGGGGCGATGCAGCAGGCAGATAGTTTTAGTTGAATCGTTTCATTTAGTTGAAGCGTTTTAGTGTGCCTTTTACGGGAATCTTACCGTTCGCCGAATTATTTCTTGCTATCATGCAAGGCGTAGGGTAAATCTCCGATCGCAAGGAGACACAAATGGTGAAAAAGTCACCGGAAAACACTACTCCCGCAATTGTGGACAACGTAGAGGCGCTTGAGGCTAAGCTCGCTCAGATGCGAGAGGCCCAGGCGCTTTTTGCTACGTACACGCAGGAGCAGGTCGACAAGATCTTCTATGAGGCCGCCATGGCCGCCAACAAGGCTCGTATCCCGTTGGCGAAGATGGCCATCGAGGAGACCGGCCGCGGCGTTCTTGAGGACAAGGTCATCAAGAACCACTACGCCGCAGAGTACATCTACAACGCTTACAAGAACACCAAGACCTGTGGTGTCCTGGAGCGCGACGAGGCTTACGGCATCACCAAGATCGCCGAGCCCATCGGCATCGTGGGCGCCGTCATCCCGACGACCAACCCCACCTCTACCGCGATCTTCAAGACGCTGATCAGCCTGAAGACCCGCAACGCCATCATCATCTCCCCGCACCCGGCTGCCGCCAAGTGCACCATCGCCGCCGCCAAGCTCGTGCTTGACGCCGCCGTCAAGGCCGGTGCCCCCGAGGGCATCATCGGCTGGGTTGATGTCCCCTCCATCGAGCTGACCAACATGGTCATGCGCGACGTCGACATCATCCTCGCCACCGGTGGCCCGAGCATGGTCAAGGCCGCTTACTCCTCGGGCAAGCCCGCCCTGGGCGTTGGCGCCGGTAACACCCCGGTCGTCATCGACGACACCGCCGACGTGCTGCTCGCCGTCAACTCCATCATCCACTCCAAGACCTTCGACAACGGCATGATCTGCGCTTCCGAGCAGTCCGTGACCGTCATCGACACCATCTATGACCAGGTCAAGGCCGAGTTCCAGAAGCGCGGCTGCTACTTCGTCAAGCAGGGTGCCGAGATGGAGGCCCTGCGTGCCGCCATGTTCAAGAACGGCGCCCTCGATCACCGCATCCCCGGCATGGCTGCCGCCAAGATCGCCGAGCTCGCCGGCATCGAGGTTCCCGCCAAGACCAAGATCCTGATCGCCGAGGTCACCTCCACCGACCCCGCCAAGGAGGAGTTCTCCCACGAGAAGCTCTCCCCGGTCCTGGCCATGTACCACGCCAAGGACTTCCAGGAGGCCGTCGACAAGGCCGAGCACCTGGTGCTCGCCGGTGGCCCGGGCCACACCGCCTCTCTGTACGTGCACCCCGCCCAGGCCGAGAAGATCAGCCTGTTCGAGCACGTCATGAAGGCCTGCCGTATCGTCATCAACACCCCGTCCTCGCACGGCGGCATCGGTGACCTGTACAACTTTGGCATGAAGCCGTCTCTGACCCTGGGCTGCGGCTCCTGGGGCGGCAACTCCGTCTCCGAGAACGTTGGGGTGAAGCACTTGATCAACGTTAAGACTGTGGCCGAGCGCCGTGAGAACATGCTGTGGTTCCGCGCTCCCGAGAAGGTCTACTTCAAGAAGGGTTCCACGCCCGTCGCCCTCGACGAGCTCGGTACCGTCATGGGCAAGAAGCGCGCCTTCATCGTCACCGACCAGTTCCTCTTCAAGAATGGCAACACCCGCGCCATCGAGGCCAAGCTCGACGAGATGGGCATCGCCCACGACTGCTTCTACGACGTCGAGCCCGATCCGTCGCTGCAGTGCGCACGTCGCGGCGCCAAGCAGATGGCTCTCTTTGAGCCGGACGTCATCATCGCCGTCGGCGGTGGCTCCGCTATGGATGCCGGCAAGATCATGTGGATGATGTACGAGCACCCCGAGTGCAAGTTTGAGGACATGGCCATGGACTTCATGGACATCCGCAAGCGTATCTTCACCTTCCCCGAGATGGGCAAGAAGGCCTACTTCGTCGCCGTCCCGACCTCTTCGGGTACCGGCTCCGAGTGCACGCCGTTCGCCATCATCACCGACAAGGAGACCGGCATCAAGTGGCCGCTCGCCGACTACGCGCTGCTCCCCAACATGGCTATCGTCGACGCCGACAACTGCATGACCGCCCCGCGCGGCCTGACCGCTGCCTCCGGCATCGACGTCATGACCCACGCCATCGAGTCCTACGTCTCCATCATGGCTTCCGACTACACCAAGGGCCTCTCCGAGCGCGCTGCCAAGCTCGTCTTTGAGAACCTGCCCTCCAGCTTCACGAACGGCGCCAAGGACCCGCACGCCCGCGAGGAGATGCACAACGCCTCCTGCATGGCCGGTATGGCCTTCGCCAACGCCTTCCTGGGCCTCAACCACTCCATGGCCCACAAGCTCGGCGCTTTCCATCACCTGCCCCACGGCATCGCTAACGCCGTCATCCTGACCCGCGTCATGCGCTACAACGCCGCCGAGGCTCCCGTCAAGATGGGTACCTTCTCCCAGTATCCTTACCCCAACGCGCTGCACAACTACGCCGAGATGGCCAAGTACTGCGGCATCGAGGGCAAGGACGACAAGGAGGTCTTCGAGAACTTCATCACGAAGCTCGAGGAGCTCAAGGACTTCATCGGTGTCAAGAAGACCATCGCCGACTACGGTGTTGACGAGCAGTACTTCCTCGACACCCTCGACGAGATGACCGAGCAGGCATTCAACGACCAGTGCACCGGCGCTAACCCGCGCTACCCGCTCATGAGCGAGATCAAGGAGCTCTACCTGGACGCCTACTACGGCCGCGAGCCCCAGGACTACGCCGTCTGCTAGTTTTTAGCACGGTTTTTTGCGGCGGGGGTGCACGGGTGTTTCACACACCCCCGCCGTCGCTTCTATCGCATCGTTGAAAGGATGCAACCATGCTGCTACCCGATTCCAAGACCGAGCTCGTCCGCCGTGGCAACAAGGTCGTTTACGACCTGGGCGACAAGATCGTCAAGGTCTTTAACGAGACCAAGCCTGTCTCCGACGTGTTCAACGAGGCTTTGAATCTTGCCCGCATCAATGAGTGCGGCATCCGCAGCCCCAAGGCTCTCGAGGTTTCCCAGCTCGAGAACGCCAACGGCTGGGCGCTCGTGACCGAGAAGGTTCCGGGCACCACCCTTGCCGAGAAGATGACTGCCGAGCCCCAGCGCTTTGGTGAGTACCTCGAGATGTTCGTCGACCTCCAGATCGAGATCCACGGCTACACCTCCCCGCTACTCAACCGTCAGCGCGACAAGTACGCCCGCATGATCGACAGCCTTGATCAGCTCAATGCCACCACGCGCTACAACCTTCAGGAGCGTCTGGACGGCATGACCAAGGAGTTCAAGGTCTGCCACGGCGACTTCAACCCCTCCAACGTCATCGTCGGCGACGACGGCCAGCTCTATGTGTGCGACTGGGCACACGCCACCCAGGGCTCCCCTGCTGCCGACGTTGCCACCACCTACCTGCTCTTTGCCCTCAACAGCAAGGATCAGGCTGAGGCCTACCTGGAGCTCTACTGCGACCGCGCCGACATGCCCATGCAGGTCGTGCGTCAGTGGACGAGCATCGTCGCCGCTTCCGAGCTCGCTCGTAAGCGCAACGTGAACGATGAGTTCCTGAAGAACTGGATCGACGTCGTCGATTATCAGTAATATCTGAGCGATTTATTTCGCATCGGAGGCACAATGGAAAACCCCGCAGCTCGCATGGGCTGTGGGGTTTTCCTTTTAGATATTGAGGATGCAACAAGATAAAAGGACGGCCCCGCATATCCCCATTCTGGAGAAATGCGAGGCCGTCCCGTATATCGAACTACAAGCGAAATCGTCGATTAACGGCGAGCCGCCTTAACAAGCTCGGCAACCTTGGCAACGACCTCGTCGATCGCCACGTCCTCGCGCTCGCCCGTGGCACGGTCCTTGAGCTCAACGGTGCCATTCTTAAGGCCGCGCTTGCCCAGAACCACCTGATACGGGAAGCCCATAAGGTCGTTATCGGCAAACTTAAAGCCGGGACGCTCATCGCGATCGTCGACGACAACCTCGATACCCTCGGCACACAGGCCATCAACAATCTGCTCGCAGACGGTAGCGCACTCCTCCTTCTTGGGATCGAGCGGAATCACCGCGACCTCGTACGGGGCAACGGACACCGGCCAGACAATGCCATGCTCGTCGTTGTGCTGCTCCACGACGGCAGCGAGCGAGCGGGACACACCAACGCCGTAGCAGCCCATGATGAGCGGCTTCTCCTTGCCGTCCTCGTCCATAAAGGTGGCACCCATGGCCTCGGAATACTTGGTGCCCAGCTGGAAGACCTGAGAGACCTCGATGCCACGGGCAGCAGAGAGCGGCTTGCCGCAGTGCGGGCAGGGGTCGCCGGCGACAACGGTGACCAGATCGGCCCACTCATCGACGGTAAAGTCGCGCTCGGGGCAGGCACCGGTAAAGTGATAATCGACCTCGTTGGCACCGCAGGCCCACTGCTTGGAATCGCGCAGGCTCTCGTCGCACACCAGACGAATGCCATCGGGCAGGTTAACCGGACCGATAAAGCCCTTGTGCAGACCGTAGGTCTGGAGCTCCTCGTCGGTCATCATGCGATAACCCTTGCCAAAGACATGCTCGGCCTTACAGTCGTTGAGCTCGTGGTCGCCCGGAACAATGGCCACGACAGGCTTGCCCTCTGCGTCGATGAGTGCCAGCGACTTGCGCGTGCCGTTCTCGGGGAAGCCAAAGAACTTAGCAACAGCTTCGATGGTGCCCATGCCCGGAGTCTCGACCTTGGTGAGCGTACCGTCGCCGGGGCCCTCAGTCACGACGACCTTGGTGCTTGCCGCCTCGTCATCGGCAGCAAAGCCGCAATCGTCGCAGTAGACCAGCGAAGCCTCACCGGCGTCGGCCAAAGCCATGTACTCGACGGAGGTGTCGCCGCCGATCTCGCCGGAGTCGGCGACAACGGGCAGAGCCTTGATGTAGCAGCGCTCGCAGATGTTGGCGTAGGCCTGCTTCATCTTGTCGTACTCCTCCTGCAGACTCTCCTGCGTGGCAGAGAAGCTGTAGGCGTCCTTCATGATGAACTCGCGACCGCGCATCAGGCCAAAGCGGGGACGGAACTCGTCGCGGAACTTATCCTGGATGTGATAGAGGTTCACCGGCAGCTGCTTGTAGGAACGCAGCTCATTGCGCACCAGGGCAGTCACGGTCTCCTCGTGCGTGGGTCCGAGAACAAACTCGCGGCCGTGGCGGTCATCAAAGCGCACAAGCTCATTGCCATAGGCGTCAATGCGGCCGGACTCACGCCACAACTCGGCGTCGACCATGATAGGCATCATAAGCTCCTGGGCACCGGCGGCATCCATCTCGTCGCGCACGATGTTCTCGATCTTGCGAATCGAGCGCCATGCGAGCGGCAGGTAGGAATACAGACCGGCGGCCTCCTTGCGGATCATGCCGGCACGGAGCAGCAGGCGGTGGCTGGCGAGCTCAGCGTCCGCCGGATCCTCTTTAAGCGTCGGCGCATAGAGCTTAGACATATACATTGCTCGGGTCATTTATTTCTCCTCAATAAGCTTGTCGACCTCTGCCATAAGCGCGTCGACAATTTGATCCTCAGCTACTTTACCAATGATCTGGCCATGCGAAAAGAGCAGGGCCTGACCTCGTCCACAGGCCACGCCTAGGTCGGCGTCGGAAGCCTCGCCGGGGCCATTAACGGCACATCCCATGACGGCAATCGAAAGCGGCGCGGAGTAGTTCTTAAGCCGCTCGGTGACCTCCTCAGCAATGGGAATGAGGTCAACCTGGCAGCGGGCGCACGTGGGGCACGAGACAATCTCGGGACCACGGCGACGCAGGCCCAACGACTGCAGAATACCCCAGGCAACCGGCGGCTCCTCAACCGGATCGGCTGTGAGCGACACGCGCATGGTGTCACCAATGCCTTCGGAAAGCAAGATACCCAAGCCTACAGAACTCTTGATGGTGCCCTGGAGCTTGGTCCCCGCCTCCGTCACGCCCAGGTGAAGCGGAACGTGGGGAATCTCACGCGACAGGGCTCGATAGGTATCGAGCGTCGTTTGCACGCTATGGGCCTTGGCCGAAAGCACAATGTTCGTAAAGCCGCGGTCCTCAAAGTGCTTGACGAAGCGCTCGCTCGACATCACGAGCTTTTCGGGCTGCGTGAGGTCTTCGCGCTCGGCGATATCCTGCTCAAGCGAGCCCGCGTTCACGCCAATACGAATCGCGCACCCAGCGGCACCCGCGGCATCGATCACGGCATCGACCTTGGCCCAATCGCCAATGTTGCCGGGATTGATGCGCAGCTTGGCAGCACCGGCCTCAACGGCACCAATGGCGAGCTTATGGTTAAAGTGAATATCGGCGACGATCGGCACCGGGGACTCAGCACAGATGGTGCGGAAACCCTCAAGCGCGGCCTCGGTGGGCACGCTCACGCGCACGATATCGCAGCCAGCCTGCGCCAACGCGCACACTTGCGCAAGCGTTGCCTGGGCATCAGCGGTATCGGTGCAGGTCATGGACTGAACCACGACCGGAGCGCCGCCACCGATCTGCACGCCGCCCACATGCACGGGGCGCGTCAACTCGCGAGGCAAAGGATGGGATAAAGACAATCCAAACACTCCCCTACAGAATAAATCGAAGGATGTCGGAACGAAGCATATAGACAAACAGCAGCACAAAGAGCGCGATGCCCACATAGCTCACAATCGTCTGGACCTTGAGCGGAAGCTCGCGGCCAGCAATCTTTTGAATGATCTCGATGACCAGCTTGCCGCCATCGAGTGGTGGGATGGGCAGCAGGTTCATAAAGCCAAGCGAGAACGAAATGAGGGCGGCAAACGAAAGGAACGTGGCAGGGCCGGCAGCAGCAGCCTGTGAGGACATAACGCTAATGCCCACGATTGAAGAAGACTGATCGAGAATCTCCATCGTATGCTGCGGCTGGAGCAGGCGCATCACGCCCTCCGCTGTCTGCACGACATAGGAGAACGAAAGGCGAGCCGACGTGATGGGGTCTAAACGGACCACCTGCGTAGAGGCATACACACCTAGGCGCTCGTCCTCTTTGAGCGCAACCGAGGTCGAATGCTGCTTGCCGTCGCGCTCATACTCAATGGCGATATCGTCCTTACCGGCGGCCTTGCCGATGGCATCGTAAACGTCCATCCAGGTAGAGCACGATACTCCGTCAACCGAAAGGATCGCGTCGCCGCCCTCGATACCCGCCTTGGCGGCAATAGACCCCTCGTCAACCTGACCGATCACGTTGGTATCCATCGGCACGGTGACACCCGCAATAGAGTAGATGCTCATAAGCAGCAAAAAGCCCGTCAGGATATTGACGAGAATGCCCGCGAGCAGCATAAAGGCGCGCTTGAGAAAACCCTGGCCCAGATAGGTATGCGAACGCTCTTGCGCAAGGAACTCGGCTTCGCCGCACGGCAGCTCCCACACATCGCCCTCGGTAGTCGCATGCTCTCGATCGAAACGGCGGCCGTCAAAGGTGGTGTAACCCGCCGCGTCTCGCGGCAGCGTCTGATACTTGGTGGGATAGTAGCTCGGCGAGGGCTTCTCCCCTTCCTCATACCAAGGCGCGATAGAGCCCCAACCCAAGAGCAAGGCGCATGCCTCGAGCACAACCTCCTCGGATAGCTCGAGCTCGACAGCAAGGTCGGCCACGGTCACGCGACCATGACGGTAGATAGCCGCGAGCACGCGATCGGCACACGAGACGTCGGTCGGATCCATACCGCAGATGGCAGCGTAGCCACCCAGCAGCAGCGGGGTCACGCCAAACTTGGTTCCAATGCGACGCGACGTGTAATGGATGTCAAAGCGGCAAGGCAGGCCCAAAAAGAACTCGGTCACGCGGACGCCGCAGGCACGCGCCGCCAAAAAGTGGCCGCCCTCGTGCAAAAACACAAGGACGGAAAGCATCAGCAGGCCCCAAAAGACCGATGAGAGAACGCTCAGAACAGTATCCATAAAACGAAAAAGCAATCCTTATGGGTTAGGAACGGGTTGCGGCGAGCACCTGCGCAGCCTTTTCACGCGCCCATGCATCGATGTCGCGAAGCTGCTCAAACGAATCGACCGCCTGCATATCGTGGGAATCCATGCAGGATTCCACAATGCGATCGATATCGGTAAAGCTGCAGCCATCGTTCAGGAAGGCATCGACGGCGACCTCGTTGGCGGCATTGAGCACGCACGGCATGGTGCCACCCGTCTTGCCGGCACGTTCGGCCAGTGCCAGACAGCGGAAGGTATCCATGTCGGCAGCATCAAACGTGAGCTGCCCCAGCTCGCGGAAATCGATACGAGGCGCCGGGGTATCCCAACGCTCGGGATACGAGAACGCGAACTGGATGGGAATACGCATGTCGGAAGCACCGAGATGCGCCATCACGGAGCCGTCGGCGAACTCGACCATAGAGTGAATCTTGGACTGACGCTGCACGACCACGTTAATGAAATCGAGGTCGCAGTTAAACAGATGCATGGCCTCAATGCGCTCCAGGCCCTTGTTCATGAGGGTGGCGGAGTCGATGGTGATCTTGGCACCCATGGCCCACGTGGGATGTGCGAGGGCATCGGCACGCGTCACGCGGTCGAGCTCGTCGCGGGTGCGGCCAAAGAACGGACCGCCCGAGCAGGTGAGCCAAATACAATGAGCCTCGCGTGGGTTCTCCCCCAGATAGCACTGGTAGATGGCGGAGTGCTCAGAGTCGACTGGAATAAGCTGGCCCGGTTGCGCCAACGGCATAAGCAAGTCGCCGCCGACGACGAGGGACTCCTTGTTGGCAAGGGCAAGACGCTTATTCGAGGTCAAGGCCGCATGGCTCGCCTCGAGACCGGCGGCGCCCACAATAGCGACGAGTACGCAGTCGACATCGTCGCGACGCGCGAGCTCGCAAACCGCCTGCGCGCCAACGCCGAGCTTCGTTCCCTCGGGCAACTCCTGCAGCACGGCGTCATCGCCATGAGCGACATCGGCCACGGCAACCGCCGGAACCGAGAACTCGCGGGCAGCGGCAACGAGCTCGGAGGTACTGGAGTTAACGGACAGCGCCGTCACCTGCAGGCGATCGGCATGCTGGCGGCACACATCGAGCGCCTGGGTGCCGATAGAGCCCGTACAACCCAGGATGGCAACACGGAGACGTCCATCGGGGCCATACGTCGTCTGGAAGGACATTACAGCACGCCTCCGATCATCAAAAGCAGCTGCGCGGTAATGCAGCCAAAGATAAGCGAATCGCTACGATCGAGCATGCCGCCGTGGCCCGGGATAAGGTTACCGGAATCCTTGACGCCCACACCGCGCTTGATGCGCGACTCGATGAGGTCTCCGATAACGCCCAGGACGGACACGACCACGCCGCACAGCAGCGCATAGGGCAGGCTGAGCTTGTAGAAGTGCGTCGCCCACAGGATGAGCCAAATCAAAACCGAGCCCAGGATGCCGCCGACAAACCCCTCCCAGCTCTTTTTGGGAGAGATCTTGGGAACCATTTTGTGCTTACCGATACGGCTGCCCACGATGTAGGCAAACGAATCGGAGACCCAAAGGGACGCGCAAACGCCCACCGAAAGCAGGGCGCCGGCAAAACCGGGCACGGCATCGCGCAGCAGCACGATAGCCGACAGCATAAAGCCAGTGTAGATGGGACCCATGAGCGTCACGGCCACATCAGAGATGCGGGTACGCGGCGACCAGACATACCAAATGCCCACAGCGAGCATCAGGGCAAAAAGCAGGGCATTCAGCAACATCGAATCGCCCAACGCCGACAGCGGAAAGAGTACGGCGGCAGCGATACCCATGCGCTCGTTAGCCATCTTGCCATCGAGCCTCGTCATACGGAAAAACTCATAACAGCACAGACCGCTCATGACAGAAACAAATATGGCCGTGGGCACGATACCCAAAACCAGGCACAGGATAAAGACAACGGCATAGACGATACCAGCGGCGGCACGGGTGATAAAGCCCGCAAGCCACGAACCGGTGCCATTCTTCGCTGCGGGCGCTCCCGCAGCGACAGCCTTGCGCTCAGATGTCTTGGGAGCAGATGCCTTGGGACGATCGGACACGATTAAGCCTCCTCGGTCTTGCTCAGTCCACCAAACCTACGGTCACGGCCCTGATAGGCCAAAATGGCGTCAACAAGGCCCCAACGATCAAAGTCGGGCCAATAGGTATCGGTGACGTAGAACTCGGAATAAGCCACCTGCCACAGCAGATAGTTCGAAAGGCGCAGCTCACCAGAGGTGCGAATCACAAGCTCAGGATCGGGAAGACCGGCGGTATAGAGGTGGGAGGCCACCATATCGTCATCAATTGCGCCAGGATCGATCTTACCGGCGGCAGCGTCGAGTGCGATCTGACGGACAGCGCGGGTAATCTCGGCACGCGCGCCGTAGTTGACGGCAAGCGCCAGCGTCATGCCGGTGTGATCGGCGCACTCGGCAAGACCGCGTTTAAAAACATCGCGAGTCTTCTTGGGCAGCGCTGAAATATCACCCAAAAAGACAACACGCACGTTTTCGCGCTTCAGAAGCGGCAGCTCGTCGATAAACGTCTTGGCAAACAGATGCATCAAGACGTTGACCTCATGCTGCGGGCGGTTCCAGTTTTCGGTAGAAAACGCATAGGCAGAAAGCACGTCGACGCCCAGACGCACGCAGGCGGTAATAATCTCGCAAAGGGAGACGATACCCGCCTTGTGGCCCTCAGTGCGCGCAAGACCGCGAGACGTGGCCCAACGACCGTTGCCGTCCATGATGCACGAGATATGGTGCGGAATGTTATTGAGGTCAAGGTCGGAAAAACCGACGCCCGCAGGGGCGTCGGCAAAGTACTCGACCAGTTTATGCTCGTCGTATTGCACCTTAGATCTCCATGACCTCGGCTTCTTTTTCCTTCAGAAGCTCCTCGACCTTGGCGACATACTCATCGGTGTGCTTCTGGACCTTGGCCTGCTCGCGACGGACATCGTCCTCGGTGAGCTCCTCATCGCGCTCGAGCTTGTTGTTGAAGTCGCGACGGATGTTACGGATAGACACCTTGGCCTGCTCGGCGTACTCGCGGCACTCCTTGACGAGCTCGCGACGGCGCTCCTCGGTGGGAGCCGGGAACGGCAGACGAACGACGGTGCCATCGGAGTTGGGGGTAATACCCAGATCGGAAGCGCCGATGGCCTTGACGATAGCGTTGATGAGTGCCTTGTCCCACGGCTCGATGAGCAGCATGTGGGCCTCGGGGGTCTTGACGGCGGCAACCTGCGTGACCGGCGTGGGAACACCGTAATAATCGACGGTGATGTCGGACAGAATGTTGGCATTGGCGCGGCCGGTACGGACCTTGGAGAAGTTATGCTTGAGGGACTCGAGCGACTTGTCCATGTGGGCGGTGATGTTCTCTGCCATGCTTAATCCTCCTGATAGACGAGCGTGCCGACGGGCTCACCCGAAAGCGCGCGCTTGACGGTGTCCTCGCCATCGATGTTGAGGACCAAAATCGGCATACGGTTGTCCTGGCACAGTGCCGTAGCCGTGGAATCCATAACCTGCAGACCGCGGACGAGAACCTCGTGATAGGTAATCTTGTCAAAACGGACGGCATCAGCGCACTTGACGGGATCCTTGTCGTAGATGCCGTCAACCTTGGTGGCTTTAATCAGAATCTCGGCGCCGATCTCGCACGCACGAAGAGCCGCGGCGGTGTCGGTCGTAAAGTACGGATTGCCCGAACCGGCGGCAAAAATAACAACGTTGCCCTTGGAAAGGTGGTTGATGGCGCGACGGCGAATATAGGGCTCGCAGATCTCGTTCATCTGGATAGCGCTCATAACGCGGCAGGGAACATCGTTGTGCTCGAAGGCATCCTGCAGGGCGAGCGCGTTCATAACGGTTGCCAGCATGCCCATGTAGTCGGCCTGAGCACGCTCCATGCCACCGGCAGCGCCGGCCATGCCGCGGAAAATATTACCGCCGCCGACAACGACGCCGACCTCATGGCCAACGGCGAGCAGCTCCTTGACCTGCTTGGCAAGATGGTCGGTAACCTTGGGGTCGATGCCATATTGGCCGTCGCCCATGAGTGCTTCGCCGGAAAGCTTAAGAAGCACGCGTTTATATCGGATGTCGGACAAAGCGATCCTCCTTTAATTAGACTCTCAATATGATATCAAAGGCTCTCATAAGAGCCATGAAAAAGCAGGCTGTGAGTAAAACCCACAGCCTGCTCATTACCAGCTACAAGAGCTTATTTACTCGCCACGGACCAGACGGTCAAAGGCAACGACGGTAATGGTGTCGCCGAGCTCCTTGGAGACCTGCTCAGCGTACTTCTTGATGGTGAGGGAGCTGTCCTTGATGAACTCCTGCTCGGTGAGCACGGACTGCTTGTAGAACTTCTCCAGACGGCCGACAGCCATCTTCTCCTGGATAGCCTCGGGCTTGCCGGACTCGGCAGCCTGGGCCATGTAGATCTGCTTCTCGTGCTCGACGGTCTCGGCCGGAACCTGATCGCGGGTAGCGCAGATCGGGGCGACGGCGGCAACCTGAAGGGCAACGTCGTGAGCGAAGGTCTTGAAGGACTCAGCCTGAGCGGTCTCGGCCTTCTCGAAAGCGAACTCGACGAGGACGCCGATCTTACCACCCATGTGGATGTAAGAAGCGAGCGCGCCGTTCTCAGCCTTGCGGGCAGCGAAGCGGGAGATCTTCATGTTCTCGCCCATGATGTGAATCATCTCGGTGAGCTCGGAGGAAACGGTCTCCTCGCCCATCGGCTTCTCGAGCAGAGCGTCGACGTCAGCAGGCTCGGTGGTAGCGACAACCTCAGCGACCTTGGAAGCAAAGCCGGTGAACTTGGCGTTGGAGCCAACGAAGTCGGTCTCGCAGGAGAGCTCGAGCAGAGCGCCGGTCTTGCCATCCTCGGAGACGAACGCGGCGACAGCGCCCTCGTTGGTCTCACGGCCAGCCTTCTTGGCAGCCTTGGCAAGGCCGTTCTTACGCAGAACGTCGACAGCGGCGTCCATGTCGCCGTCAGCCTCGACGAGAGCCTTCTTGCACTCCATCATCGGGGAGTCGGTCATCTCGCGGAGCTGCTTGACCATAGCGGCGGTAATCTGGGCCATTGTGGTTCCTTTCAAAGAGATGAAAAAGAATTAACTAAGACTGATTTACTCGGCCTTGGGCTCAGCGGCCATCTCGGCCTCGGAGACCTGCTCCTTGCCGGAGCCAGCGAGGCAGGCGTCAGCCATGAGCTCGCACATAAGGGTGACAGCGGAGATAGCGTCATCGTTGCAGGGGATGCCGTACTCGACCTCGTCGGGATCGGAGTTGGTGTCGATCAGAGCGACGACGGGGATGTTCAGGCGCTGGGCCTCCTTGATGGCGTTCTCCTCGCGCTTGGTGTCGATGACGAAGAGAGCCTGGGGCAGACCCTTCATGTCGCGGGCGCCACCGAGGTTGGTCTGGAGCTTGGTGAGCTCCTTGCCGAGAACAGCCTGCTCCTTCTTGGGCAGAACAGCCATGCGTCCGTCCTCGACCATGGCCTCGAGCTCCTCCATGCGGTTGATGCGGGAGCGGATGGTGACGAAGTTGGTCAGCATGCCGCCGAGCCAACGCTGGTTGATGTAAGGCATGTTGGCGCGCTCAGCAGCGTTCTTGACGGCCTCCTGAGCCTGCTTCTTGGTGCCGACGAACAGCACGTTGCCGCCCTTGGCGACGTTCTTGACGAAGGTGTAGGCCTGGTCGGCGTCGAGGATGGTCTGCTTGAGGTCGAGGATGTAGATGCCGTTGCGCTCACCGAAGATGAACGGCTTCATCTTGGGGTTCCAGCGACGGGTCTGGTGACCGAAGTGGCAGCCGGCCTCGAGCAGGGTGCGGATATTAATCTTGGTAGCCATGTTAAACCTCCTGTGGTTTGCCTCCGCGCGGGGTCATCCTCCAAAACCAACCCGGACATGTGCTACCAAAGCCCGGGCACCACGGTATGAAGTAGCCGCGCGTGCGTGATAAAAACATGTTGCCGTGAAGCAACCCGATGAATGATAGCAGGAATGCATCTTCCTGCCAACCCGCAATCAAAACCACACACCTGAGTGCGGCGCGGGACGTCCCAGCCACTATTCGCCGCGGGGATGGGCTTGAGCCACGGCACGTTTGAGCCGATCGGGCGTGAGATGCGTGTAGATCTGCGTCGTGGACAGGCTCGCATGACCTAGCAGCTCTTGAACCGAGCGCAGGTCCGCACCGCCCTCGAGCAAATCGGTCGCAAAGGTATGGCGCATCGCATGCGGGGCAATGTCGGCCGGAATGCCGGCGAGCGTCGCCAGCGTATGGAACCGCCGCCTGAGCATGGCGGCACTCATGCGATTGCCGCGCGCCGATATAAGCAGCGGATGCGGCCCGGTAGCGGGGTCACGGCGCTTTGCCTGAGCGAGCAACTCCGGCCTCCCCTCCTCAATATAGAGACGCGTCGCCTCGAGTGCGCGACGATACAGAGGGACGATACGCTCCTTGCTCCCCTTGCCCCAAAGTCGCAGCGTTCGCTCGGACCAACCAATAGACTCCACGTTGAGCGCCGCGAGCTCCGAGATTCGCGCGCCGGAGGCATAGAGCAACTCAAGCATCGCCGCATCGCGCAGTCCCGCGGGCGTCGAGGTATCAGGCGTCTTGAGCAGCGCCTCGACCTGCTGGGTCGTAAGGACGCCCGGCAGGTCACGTGGCAGCTTGGGCGATGCGATCGCCGAGACCGCATCGCCCTCGACAATCCCCTCGGCAGCCATCCAGCGATAGAGAGATCGAATAGCCGACAGGTGCGCCGCAAGCGTTCGGGGAGCCACCTGCTCACGCGAAAGCTCGGCAAGATAGCGACGAATGGTGCGCACGTCGGCAGCGAAAGCATCAATATTCTCGCGCTCGCACCAGACAGCAAAGCGCTCTAGCCTCGAGCCATAGGCCGTCACCGTGTTGGGAGAAAGTCCCTCAACACGTGCGATATAGGCGATAAACGAGTCGACGGTGTCGTACAGGTCAAAGGCTATGACCGGTCGCCTCCAAACAAGTCGGAGCGCGTGGCCAAGTAGGCATCAAGGGCCTCGAGGGCGCGATCCGCATAAGCCTGATAGCGGTCGCGTTTGCTGCGGCGCTTACCATCCTCGAGTGGCGGCACCAGGCCAAAGTTGACATGCATAGGCTGATAGCCCACGGTGGCAGGATCGGTCGCATAGCCCACGAGCGCACCCAGGGCGCCCACACGCGGCAACTCGACGCCCGCGGCACCGATAGCCTCGGCATAGGTGTTGAGCGCCGCGAGCAGACCTGTCGCCACGGCTTCCATGTACCCCTCGGTGCCGGTGATCTGACCGGCCAGGCGCACGCCGGTACCGGGCACGGCAAAGGTGCTATCGAGCACGTGAGGGGCGTCGACAAAGGTATTGCGGTGCATGACACCGTAGCGGAAGAACTCAGCGTTCTCCAGGCCCGGCACCATATGGAAGACGCGCTTCTGCTCGCCAAAGGTCAAGTTGGTCTGGAAGCCCACCAGGTTATAGGCGGTCTTCTCCTTGTTCTCGGCACGCAGCTGAATCGCCGCCCAGGGGCGACGTCCGGTACGCGGGTCGGTGAGGCCGACGG
>CAUDDF010000028.1:0-28194 GCA_958448275.1 uncultured Collinsella sp. | reverse complement strand
CGAAGAGCGTTGCTGCCTAGGCTAGCCCCTTGTCACACAAACTACCGAAGCCTCATTTTTAGCGTCCCTCAAGACCCAACGAGAACGCAGAAATGTAGCCCGGGGCTTACCCTTTCCCGAACGCGACCTTCGCGAAGCGCGTGAGCGGGCGGGAAAGGGTAAGCCCCGGGCGGACAATTAAGTGCGTTACTCGGCAGCGGCCTTGAACTTGTTGTAGTTGATCAAGCAGCCGGCCTTGACGATGGCACGCTCCTCTGCCGTCATATCGGCAATGTAGAGCTCAATCTGCTCAACCGCACCGTCGGCACGCACCACGTAGGCAGCGATGTTCTTCAGGTCGCCATCGAGCGCGGCACGGATACCCGGCACAAAGACGTAGTCGCCCACCTCAAAGTTGGGCTCCGCCTCCATCTGGAAGGGCACCATGCCCCAGTTCATCACGTTGGAGCGATAGCGCTTGGTGGCGTACTCGTGGACGATGTTGGCCAGGCCGCCAATCACGCGCTGGCAGCTCGCGGCCTGCTCGCGGGCGGAACCGTCGCCGGGCTTCTTGGCATAGAGCATAGAGCCGTACTCGGTCGCCTTGGCATCGGCCGTGACACCCGCGCCGGCCAGTGCCTCAAACACGCTGGCAAGCTCAGCATCGAGTGCCGCCAGGTCGCCCGCGGCCTCGCCGGCAACGCGGCGCTTCTCCACGGCGTCGACCTCCTTGGAGCGGCCCACGTAGGCCGGGTCGCGGCGGCTGAGCGTAAACTCGGCCAGGCCCGGCGGGTTGGAGCGGAAGGAGCTCGTCTCGCCCGAGGGAATGAGCTCGTCGGTCGTGGTGACCGGGTCCATGATCTTGGAGCACACCTTGAGCAGGATGTCGTCGCCGAGAGGCTCCATCGCGGGCCACGGCTTGATGTTGGGGCCCTCGACCAGCTCGTCGGCAGGCTCCGCCTTGCCAAAGCCCCAGTACACGCGCTTTTTGTACGGCGCGTCGTCAAAGGTGTACTCGCAGGCCTCGTCCCAAGTCTCCTCGGGCAGGCCGGTCGCCGGCGTCAGGACGCCGCCGTTGGCAGCCGTCGCCGCAATGGAACGGGCGTCCATCAGGGCCACGGCGCTCAGCTGGCCATTACCCGGCTTGGAACCCTCGCGGTTGGGGAAGTTGCGCGTGGTGTGGCGGATCGAAAGGCCATTGTTGGCGGGCGTGTCGCCGGCGCCGAAGCACGGGCCGCAGAA
Organism: uncultured Collinsella sp.; assembly: GCA_958448275.1. GTDB lineage: Bacteria > Actinomycetota > Coriobacteriia > Coriobacteriales > Coriobacteriaceae > Collinsella. Next base: position 26,973 of record CAUDDF010000028.1, on the reverse strand, counting down.
CGCCGTGCGCACAATCGCGCCGGCCTCCATAAGGTCGTAGATGTAGCCGCGGCGTGTAAGCTCGAGTGCCACGGGCTGGCTCGTGGGATAGACCGACAGCGAGAACTCGCCGCAGCCGGTGTTGGCGCCCTTGAGCACGCGGGCAGCCTGGACCACGGAGTCGTAGTTGCCGCCCGAGCAGCCGGCGATAACGCCCTGCTGCACGTGCAGCTTGCCGTCGATGATCTTGTCGAGCAGGCTAAAGTGCGTCTTGCCCTCGCCGATCTTGGCGGCCTCGAGCTCCACCTCGCGCAGGATGTCCTCGAGGTTCTCGTTGAGCTCGTCGATCTCAAAGCCGTTGGAAGGATGGAATGGCAGCGCAATCATGGGCTTGATGCTCGACAGATCGACCTCGACGCAGCCGTCGTAGTAGGCAACATCGGCGGGCTTGAGCTCGCGGTAGTCCTCGCCGCGACCGTGCATGGTCAAAAACGCGTGCGTGTCCTCGTCGGTGGCCCAGATGCTCGACAGGCAGGTGGTCTCGGTGGTCATGACGTCGACGCCGTTGCGGTAGTCGGTCGTCATGCTCGCGATACCGGGGCCCACGAACTCCATAACCTTGTTCTTAACGTAACCCTTGGCAAAGACGGCACGGATGATGGCGAGTGCCACATCGTGCGGGCCGACGCCGGGGCGCGGGGCGCCCGTGAGGTAGATGGCGACGACACCGGGATAGGCGACATCGTAGGTGTCGCGCAGCAGCTGCTTTGCCAGCTCGCCACCGCCCTCGCCCACGGCCATGGTGCCCAGAGCGCCGTAGCGGGTGTGCGAGTCGGAGCCCAAGATCATCTTGCCGCAGCCGGCGAAGTTCTCACGCATAAAGGAATGGATGACGGCGATATGGGGCGGAACGAAGATGCCGCCGTACTTTTTGGCAGCCGAGAGGCCAAAGACGTGGTCGTCCTCGTTGATGGTGCCACCCACGGCACACAGCGAGTTATGGCAGTTGGTAAGCACGTAGGGCAGCGGGAACTGCTCCATGCCCGAGGCACGCGCCGTCTGGATGATGCCGACAAAGGTGATGTCGTGGCTCGCCATGGCATCGAAGCGAATCTTGAGCGCCTCGGGGTCGCCGGACGTATTGTGTGCCTGAAGGATCGAATACGCGATGGTGCCGCGCTTGGCATCCTCGGGTGTCTGCGTAATGCCGCGCTCAGCGGCCTCGGCCGCAGGCACAACCTCGCTGCCGCCGCGCAGGTAGATGCCGTCCTCGTACAGCTTGACCATACTGTCTCCCACTCTGCCCAAAAGATTTAGGCGCATAGCATACATTCGTTCAATATCGTGCCATAGAACGGTTGCGAGTGGGTTACGAATCTACACGTTCACTTTATCTCAGTAAAGCAAAGGACGAGCCCCTTGCATCACTCTCTGGACAAGGAGTGTCCCAAAGTGCCGGCACAAAAGGAACGTCCCCAAGTGCCAAGTGCCGCAAGAATGTCCCCTTTGACCAGTCATTTAAGAACGTCCCCAATGACTACCGCATCCGGAGCAAGGCAACGCCGCAGGTAGAGGACGGACAGCGAGCGACGTCCAGAGCGAACAGGTTGGCATGAAAAAGGCAAGGCATAGACCTTCTGGTCATGCCTTGCCTTTTGAATGACAAATTGTCGCTCTGGACGTCGCGCAGCGTCGAGCCGTTACGCCGTTCGGCAGAACGGCGTAACCTAGAGATCCCCGCCTGCGCCCAAAAGTTTGCGCATGACTTGCTCGGGGTTGACTGAGCCGTCGCGCGGGGCTAAGGCAGTGATCTTCTTCTGCATCTTGTACTCGTGCAGCTCGTCCTCGAGCTGGCGCACGCGGGCGCGGAGCTTTTCGTTCTCGCGCTCGCGCTCCTCGGCACGCTCCTTCATATCGAGAATGCGCACCACGCCGGCAAGGTTGATGCCCTCGTCAGTCAGCTGGTTGATGAGCTCCAGGCGCTCGATATCGGCACGCGAATACAGACGCGTGTTGCCGCCCGAGCGCTGGGGGTTCACCAAGCCCTTGGACTCGTAGACGCGCAGAGTCTGCGGATGCATGCCGGTCAGCTCGGCCGCCACGCTGATCATGTACAGCGGTTTGTTCCTATTGTCCTCGGCCATGCTACCTGACCCCTTTCCGTCTCGTTATCGTCCATCATAAGCCCGCGGGCGCGGGCGTGCGCCACGACCGCCCTAGTACGTCGCCTTGTAACGGTTGACCTTCTCGCGATAGTCGCGCGTGTCGACCTCACGCAACTTGGCCATGGCGTCGCGCTCATCATCGGATAGGTTCGTGGGAACCTGCACCTTGATCTCGACAAGCAGTGCACCCGTGCGGCCGCGATGCTTAACGTCGGGCGCCCCCATTTCCTTAAAGCGGAACTTCTTGCCCGTCTGGGTGCCAGCGGGCACCTTCAGACGAACCGTCGCGCCGCCGGGCGTCGGCACGTCAACCGTGCAGCCGAGCGCCGCCTCGTAGACCGAGACCGGTACCTCCATAGTCACGTCGGCACCTTTACGCTTAAACAGCGGATGCTCCTCCACGTGCGTGGTCACGACCAGGTCGCCGCGCTCGCCGCCGGCAACGCCGTACTCGCCGCGACGCTTGTAGCGCAGCTTGCCACCGTCGACCGCGCCCGCAGGCACTGAGACCGTAATTGTCTGTTGCTCGCCCGTCGAGGGAATGCGATAGGTGACCTTGTGCGTCACGCCGCGAAACGCGTCCTCGGCCGTCACATCGACGGTCAGCGACAGGTCGCCGCCCTTGCGAGCACGGCTGCGACCCGCGCCGGCACCGGCAGCGCCCGCAGCCCCGGCAAAGCCCGAGCCCCAATCGCTGCCCCAGGCGCCGTTGCCGCTAAAGATGCTGTCGAAGATGTCGCCCCAGCCGCTGGCACCCGCGCCGGCACCGTAGCCGCCGCCATACGCGCCGCCCGCGCCCGGCATGCCGCCAAACATGAGCATCTGGTCGTACTCTTTGCGCTTCTTCTCGTCCGAAAGCGTCTCGTAGGCCTCGCTGATCTCCTTGAACTTGGCCTCGTCGCCGCCGGCATCGGGGTGATATTTTTGCGCGAGCTTGCGAAACGCGCTCTTGATCTCTTTGTCGGAGGCGCTCTTGGATACGCCCAGGATGTCATAGAAGGTTTTGCCTGCAGCCATCGTAGCTCCTCTCCTGTTACATCCGCCGCCCAGCGGGCGGCGGCTCATGCTTTCATATGGCACTAGGCCAGAAAGGGCCCCGGGTGTTGCCCCGGGGCCCTTCTCAATTACTCCTCGGTGCTCTCGGCCGTATCGGCCGTAGCATCCTCGGGCGCCGCTTCGGGCTCCGGTGCGGGGCGCTTCTCGCCACCGTAGGTCACCGTCACCATGGCGGAACGCAGGATGCGATCCGCCATGCGGTAGCCCTTCTGGTACACGTCGTTGACGGTCTCGTCGTACTGCGATGCGTCCTCGACGCGGCCCACAGCCTGGTGCTCGAGCGGATCGAACGCCTCGCCCTTGGGGTCGATGGGCTCAACGCCCTCGTGCGCAAACACATCAAGCAGCTTGGCATGAACCGCATCGACGCCGTCGACGAACTGCTTAAAGTCGTCGGAAAGCTCTTGGCTGCGGGCATGGTCGATCGCGCGCTCGATATCGTCGATCACCGGCAACAGCGCGGTGACGAGCTTCTCGGTCGCGCGCTCGCGCTCGGCGATGCGCTCGTTGGCGGTGCGGCGACGGAAGTTCTCCCAGTCGGCCTGTAGACGGGCGGTGCGCTCGGTGGCGTCCTTTGCCTTGTCCTCGGCGGCCTTCTGGGCCTCTGCCGCAGCATCGAGCTCGCTACGCACGTCGGCGAGCTCCTTTTGGGCCTGCTCGAACTTGAGCTTAAAGTCGTTGTCGGCGGCTTCCTCACCGGCGCGGATAGCGGCTTCCACCATCTCGTCCTCGGTCATCGTCGCCTCCTTGTTGGAATCCTCTACCTGGTTCTCGGCAGCCTCGGCGGCCGCGGCCTCGTTGGCCTCGGTATCGTCGACGGCCTCTACGGGAATCTTCACGTCCTTCTCCTCAGAGTCAACGGGGGCGGCGCCAGTGGCAGCCGCCTCCGTGCGAGCTTTACGGGCGGACATGATTACTTGTCCTCGTCGTCCACAACCTCGTAGTCGGCATCGACGACGTCATCGTCGGCAGGCTGGGCGCCGGCGGCACCGTCGGTCTGCTGCTGAGCGTCGGCGTAGACAACCTGAGCCAGCTCGTAGGCCACGGACTGCAGGGACTCGCCGGCGGCCTTGATGGCCTCGACGTCAGAGCCCTCGAGCGCCTTCTTGGCGTCGGCGATAGCGGCCTCTGCCTTGGACTTCACGTCGGCGGAAACCTTGTCACCGAGCTCGTTGAGGGTCTGCTCGGTGGAGTAGCACAGGCTGTCGGTCTGGTTGCGGACCTCGACCTCTTCCTTCTGCTTCTTGTCCTCCTCGGCATGAGCCTCGGCGTCCTTGACCATGCGATCGACTTCGTCGTCGGAAAGCGCGGTAGAGCCGGAGATGGTGATCTGCTGCTCCTTGCCGGTGCCCTTGTCCTTAGCGGAGACCTTGACGATGCCGTTGGCGTCGATGTCGAAGGTGACCTCGATCTGCGGCACGCCGCGGCGGGCAGCCGGGATGCCAGTCAGCTGGAACTTACCGAGCGACTTGTTGTCGCGGGCAAGCTCGCGCTCGCCCTGGAGCACGTTGATCTCGACGCTGGTCTGGTTGTCGGCAGCGGTGGAGTAGACCTCGGTCTTGGAAGTCGGGATCGTGGTGTTGCGGTCGATCATCTTGGTCATGATGCCGCCCATGGTCTCGACACCCAGCGACAGCGGGGTAACGTCGAGCAGCAGGATGCCCTCGACGTCGCCGGTGAGCACGCCACCCTGGACGGCAGCGCCGTCGGCAACGACCTCGTCGGGGTTCACGGACATGTTGGGCTGCTTGCCGGTCATGGTCTTGACGAGCTCCTGGACGGCGGGCATACGGGTGGAGCCGCCGACGAGGATGACCTCGGTCAGATCGGAGAGCTTAAGCTTGGCGTCGCGCAGGGCGTTGGTGACAGGCTGCTTGCAGCGCTCGAGCAGGTCGCGGGTGATCTTCTCGAACTCGGCGCGGGTCAGCGTGTAGTTGAGGTGCAGCGGGCCGGACTGGTTCATGGTAATGAACGGCAGGTTGATGGTGGTCTGCTGGGCGGCGGAGAGCTCCTTCTTGGCGTTCTCGGCGGCCTCCTTCAGACGCTGCAGGGCCATGGGGTCCTGACGCAGGTCGACACCGTTCTCCTGCTGGAACTTATCGGCCATCCAATCGATGACGCGCTGATCCCAGTCGTCGCCGCCCAGGTGGTTGTCGCCCGAGGTGGACAGAACCTCAAACACGCCGTCGGCGAGGTCGAGGATGGAGACGTCGAAGGTGCCGCCGCCCAGGTCGAAGACCAGGATGCGCTGGTCGGTGCCCTGCTTGTCCAGGCCATAGGCAAGAGCAGCAGCGGTCGGCTCGTTGACGATACGCTTGACGTTGAGGCCAGCGATCTTGCCGGCGTCCTTGGTGGCCTGACGCTGGGCGTCGTTGAAGTAGGCCGGGACGGTGATGACGGCGTCGGTGACGGTCTCGCCCAGATACTTCTCGGCGTCGGCCTTCATCTTCGCGAGCGTCATGGCGCTCACCTGCTCGGCGGTGTAATCCTTGCCCTCGATGTCGACGACGGCACGGCCACCCTGGCCCTCCTTGACCTCATACGGCACGGTCTTGATCTCGGAGGTGCACTCGGAGTACTTGCGGCCCATGAAGCGCTTGATGGAGAACACGGTGTTCTTGGGGTTGGTGACAGCCTGGTTCTTAGCGGCCTTACCAACGACGCGGTCGCCGTCGGCACGGAAGCCCACGACGGACGGGGTGGTGCGGTCGCCCTCGGCGTTCACGATAATGGTCGGAGAACCGCCCTCGAGGACGGCCATAGCGGAGTTAGTAGTACCAAGGTCGATACCAAGAATCTTACTCATTAGAAATTCCCTCTCTCTTTTGCGTTCGCGCCGCCTCGACGATCTGTCGCGCGGCGCTTCGGCTTGTCTTTCAGGATGTAGTGTATCCCCTTATGGGCCGGAATATACAAAATCTAAGTCAATTCATATAAGATTTCTTATTGCTGAGAGTTTAGGTTCTTAAATGCGCAGGTAGACGCACTGTTTGAGTTCTCGGCAAATCTATCGAGATCTATGTAGAGATGGCTGAGGTTTGCGTCCGGGGGTGCCTGGGGGCCGTCTTGCGGAAAGCTCATCCCGGTTTGAGCGTGGATTCCGGGTCGCAGTTTCCGTCTGAAGGCTCAACCGGAAACCGTATCCCGTTTTGAGAGCTGATACCGGCTCGCATTTTCCGCTAGCGGGCCTAACCGGAAACTGCAACCCGTTTTTCGACAAAATAATGGGATGCGGTTTCCGCAAGCACGCTCAATCGCCCAATATTTCAAGTCACCTATAGCTAACATTTGCGCAGCTCATCGGCCTCACCTGCATGTTTTTTAGTAAGCCGTGGCATACTCGGCGAACGGTATGAAGATGCCGGCCAGAGGGTATTGCAAACGGTCGCTCCCGTGGTATGTTTTTGCCCGAATCAAACCGGCGCGCATCGCCTGTAGCGTCGGTCAACAGAGAGGAAACTACCATGGCTCATCCCGTAATTGATGCCGACGAGTGCATCGCTTGTGGCGTTTGCGTCGACTCCTGCCCCGCTGGCGTTCTGGAGCTCCAGGACGTCGCTACCGTCGCTGACGAGGACTCCTGCGTCGCCTGTGGCGCTTGCCAGGACGCTTGCCCCGCTGGCGCGATCACCGAGATCGTCGAGGAGTAACAACTCCCCCACTTGCACACTCAAAAGTACACCGTGCACAAAAAAGGAGGCTTCCGCATCGCCGCGGAGGCCTCCTTTTGCATATGTGGGCAGCTAATCTTGGAGCGGGACCCTTGGCAGTTGCGGTGGAATAGTTCCTGTTTTATGTCTTGGATGCCGATTTTAGGAACTATTTCACCGCAACTTATAGATGCGGCGTCGACTAGGACAAATCGTCTTCGTAGGGCATCAGGTCTGCTAGGTAGCCTTTTTCCTTGAGCATCGCCTCGATCTCGTCGAGGGTCTGTTCGTCCTCCGCCGCAATGCGATGGAAGTGATAGCCACTCGTCACCGTAAGCAGCGGAAAGCTCTTGCCGCTCTCGATATCGCGCAGATAGCGCTCGACATCGCGGCGGTTGCGGATGTCCAGGTCGGCCGTGATCTTGCCGTACACACGATGGTTGACGATCACGTTGAGCACGGCGCCACCCGCATCGACGATACTCGTAAGCTCGTCGCCCGCCTGCTCCACGCCGTGGCGAACCTTGACCAAGCGCGTGGGCACGGCGGGGCTGCTGGGAGCCTCCTGCAGCACATAACCACGATTGGTCGCCACGATATCGTGCCCATCGGCACGCAGCAGGGCAATATCCTGCACCACAACCTGGCGGCTCACACCCACCTCGCGGGCAAGTGCGCTGCCCGAAACGGGCTCCTTGGCTTCTTCGAGCACGCCCATGATGGCACGGCGACGCTCGCGGGCGTTCATTATTTACCGTCCAGCAGACGCAGGTGCTTGAGCGAGAGGTCGAGAATCGGCGCAGAGTGCGTCAGCGCCCCCGAGCTAATAAAGTCAACACCCAGGTCGGCAAGCGCGCGGATATTGCTGGCGTCCACGTTGCCCGAGCACTCGGTCTTGGCACGGCCGGCGATAAGCTCGATGGCGGCGGCCATGTCGTCGTGGGTCATGTTGTCGAACATGATGATGTCGGCGCCGGCCTCCACGGCCTCGCGCACCATGTCCAGATTCTCGCACTCAATCTCGACCGTCGTGGTAAACGACGCATGGGTGCGCGCCATCTCGATCGCGCGCGTCACGCCACCGGCGGCATCGATGTGGTTGTCCTTGAGCATGACGGCCGTCGACAGGTTGTAACGGTGGTTGCTGCCGCCGCCAATCTCAACCGCCGCCTTCTCAAACACGCGCATGCCCGGCGTGGTCTTGCGCGTGTCGACGAGCACGGTCTTGGTTCCCTCGAGCGCCGCGGCCATGCTGTGTGTATAGGTAGCGATGCCGCTCATGCGCTGCAGGTAGTTGAGCGCCACGCGCTCACCCGAAAGCAGCACGCGCGCATCGCCGCGCACCTGACCCACATGGTCGCCGGCGTGCACCTCGTCGCCATCGGCAACGTCGAGCAGCACCGAGCTCTGCGAATCCAGCAGCTCAAAGGTGCGGGCGAACACATCCAGGCCGGCGATGATGCCATCGGCTTTGGCGATAAGCTCCACCGTGGCGGGACGCGCCGTGGGGCACACGCTCGCCGTGCTCACGTCCTCAAACGTAATGTCCTCGCGCAGAGCCTGCAGAATCAGATCATCGACGACGAGCTTCATGGTAATGGGATTCATGGTCTACTCCTCCACGGCCTGCGTGCCGGCGGCACGGGCCAAATCATCGATTGCCAGGGTGTCGGCGCCCAGGGCGCGATGACGGCCATCGAGCGCGGGATCGCCCGCCTGCTCCACGGCCAGCGACTCGCCGGTACGCATGTACCACGCGGCGCGACGACCCCAGACCAGCGCCTCGAGCAGGCTGTTTGATGCAAGGCGGTTCTTGCCGTGAACGCCGTTGCAAGCCGTCTCGCCCGCGGCGTAGAGCTCGGGCATCGAGGTGCGGCCGTCCTTGTCGACCCACACGCCGCCCATAAAGTAGTGCTGCGTCGGCGTAACGGGAATGGGCTCGTCCAAGATGTCGCGGCCGTCCTCCAGGCAGCGCGCGCGAATGTTGGCAAAGTGCCCGGTCACCACGTCGTGCTCGACGGGGGCAAAGCTCAGCCACTCGTGCTCGGTGCCGTCCTGCTTCATCTGCTCGCGGATGGCGGCGGCGACAACGTCGCGCGGCTGCAACTCGTCGGTAAAACGCTCGCCGTCGGCATTGAGCAGAATCGCGCCCTCGCCGCGGCAGCTCTCGCTGATCAGGAAGGTGCGGCCCGGCTGCGGCGAGAACAGCCCCGTGGGGTGAATCTGCACGTAGTCCAGGTGCTCCATCTTAATGCCATGCTCCTGAGCAATGTAGCAGGCATCGCCCGTGAGCTGCGGGTAGTTGGTCGAATGGTCGTATACGCCGCCGATACCGCCCGTCGCCCACAGCGTGTGGCGGGCATGGATCTTAAACGGCTCGCCGGCATGCACGCCCTCGGCGGCGTTTGCCAGCTCGTCGGCGGGACGAACCGAGTTGTCCTCGTCCACGGAAACGGCAACGACGCCGGTGCACACCGTGGCGCCATCACGCTCGCCCGTCAGGATGTCGGTCATGGCCACGTGCTCCAAAATCTGCACGTTATCCAGCCTGCGAACGGCTTGGAGCAGCTTGGTCGTGATCTCCTTGCCCGTAATGTCGGCATGGAAGGCAATGCGCGGACGGCTGTGCGCGCCCTCGCGGGTAAAGTCGAGGCTGCCGTCAGCCTTGCGCTCAAAATCCACGCCCATGGCCAGCAGGTCGTTGATGACCGAACGGCTCGAGCGGATCATGATGTCGACGCTCTCGCGGCGGTTCTCGTAATGGCCGGCGTGCATGGTGTCCTCAAAGAAGGCATCGTAGTCAGAACCCTCGGGCAGTACGCAGATGCCGCCCTGCGCGAGCATCGAGTCGCACTCGTCGACAGCGCCCTTGGAGAGCATGATTACGCGCGTGCTCGTCGGCAGATTGAGAGCCGCATACAGGCCCGCCACGCCGCAACCGGCAATGACGACGTCACACTCCATATCGGGGTATTGTTTGGTTTCCACAGGAATCCTCTCCCTTGTACTGTGGCATAAGGGATGGTCCCTCATGTCACATTGGCTTAGCGCGCCGCGTACTCGAGCATGCGGTCGAGCGTGAGCTTGGCCTGATCGGCGGCCTCGTCCGACACGCCAATCTGCACCTCGCCCTCGCCCGTCTCCAGGCATCGCACGAGCTTTTCGAGCGTGATGAGATCCATGTTGACGCAGGTGGGCTGCACCGCGGGGAAGTAGAACTTCTTGCCGGTGCCCTCGCAGCGGCGCTCGAGCTCGTAGAGCACGCCGCGGACCGTCACGATGATGAACTCGCTCGCGTCCGACTCCTCGGCGTACTTGATGATGCCGGCGGTGGAGCCGATGTAGTCGGCCTCGGCAAGGACGTCGGCTTTACACTCTGGGTGCGCCAGCACAAGTGCGTCGGGATGCGCCTCCTGCGCATCGACGATCTGCTCGACGGTGATGATGTGATGACGCGGGCAGTAGCCCTTGTTGAGGATGACGTGCTTTTGCGGCACCTGCTCGGCCACAAAGCGGCCCAGGTTTTGGTCGGGAATGAACAGGATATGCTGCTGCGGCAGCTCAGAGACGATCTTGACGGCGTTGGAGCTGGTGACGCACACGTCGCTCCAGCTCTTGATCTCAACCGTCGAGTTGACGTAGCAGACCACGGCAAGGTCGTCGCCATACTCGGCGCGCGCCGCGTCGACCGTCTCGCGCTTGACCATATGAGCCATGGGGCAGTCCGCACCCGGCTCGGGCAGCAGCACGGTTTTGGTGGGGTTGAGCAGCTTGGCGCTCTCGCCCATAAACTCCACGCCGCACAGCACGATCGTCTGCTGCGGCAGGCTCTTGGCAAGCTTTGCCAGGTAGAAGCTATCGCCGACGTAATCGGCAACGGCTTGGACCTCGGGCGCCACATAGTAGTGTGCCAGGATCACCGCGTCACGTTGGGTTTTTAGTTGCTGAATGGCCTCGATGAGCTCTGCGGGCACCAGCGCCGCACGCTCCGTTGCCGTCGTTGCCGATGCTAGGCCGGCCGCGATATCGCGTACAAGCTCCGACGCATCCATGTTCGCGCTCTGTGCCATCAAGGCCCCTCTCTTTTGGCGAATCTTGGGGCTTTAGTATGACACCTAGGTTTACAGCTGACAAGACAGCTGTAAACCTAGGTGTAAAGTTGAAATAAAGATTCGATCATGCGGCAGGCCCATTTTCGAACTGACAAGCTGAGGATAGCCGAGCTCTCAATAGCGCAGGAGGCATCTTTCGCCACCGCAATACCGCTCGGCGCGAGTTGCACGACGTGGGGCGCAAACGGGGCGCACCTCCGCGAGCGGCAAGCGTTCGATATGGCAAAATCGAGTTGTTAAGGGGGCTCAATATGCTCAGGATTATCGCCTGCGACGACGACGTCGCTTTTCTAGATAGACTGCACCGGATGATCGACCGCTGGTCGACCGAGACGGGCACGGCAGTCGACGTTGCGCTCGTCACGCGCGGCGAAGACCTGCTGGCCCGCCATGCCGCATCGCGCGCCGACATCATTCTGCTCGACATGATTATGCCGCTCGTCAACGGCATGGATACCGCGCGGGAGCTGCGCCAATCCGACACCGCCGTGCGCTTGGTGTTCCTCACCTCGTCGCCCGAGTTCGCGCTGGAGTCCTATGAGGTCCGCGCCTTCGACTATCTGCTCAAGCCCGTAGCGTACGAACGCCTGGCGCAACTGCTCGGCGAGCTTTCGAGCATGCGGCCCGCCGCGACCGATGAGCTCGTGACCAAAACGTCCTTTGGCTACCATGCCCTGCGCCTGTCCGATATCGAATACGCCGAGGCCCGCAACAAGCATGTGGTATTCCACCTGCGCGACGGGCGCGATATCGAGGCGCTCGAGCCGTTCCGCAGCATCGAGGACCAGCTAGCCAAAAACGCGAGCTTCTTTAAGTGTCACCGCAGCTACCAGGTCAACCTACGCAATATCGACCACTTCAACCGCACGGATATCGTCATGCGCTCGGGCGCTTGCATCCCGCTGGCGCGCAGCTGCAAGCAGGGTTTCCAGGATGCCTACTTTGCGGCACGGTTCGAGGGCGGGAGACGCTAATGCTCCCCACGGCCGAGACGATACTTTGGGCCATCCACCACGCAACGACCCTGCTTTTTGGCGTTTTTTCCTCGGCGGCGCTCTGCGGCATCGAGATTAACCGGCGTCATGCGCTTGAACTGGTGATGGTCGGCGCCGTAACCGGATGCGCATTCGGCCTCGCCGATGCCGTCGGCGGCGAGCTTTTCGCGCGCCAGGCATATCCGCTCGTCGTGCATCTGCCGCTCGTCATCTATCTGTGCGCGCGCTATCGCCTGAGCCCGCTGCTCGTTGTGCTGGGCGTCACCAGTGCTTATCTGAGCTGCCAGTTCAGCAACTGGATGGGCATCGCCGCGCTCGCCGCCACCGACTCGCAAATCGCGTACTACGTGGCACGCATTATCACCGCGGCCGTCATCTCTGCGATCCTGCTGCATTGGGTCAGCGACATCGGTCCGCGCCTGGCGGTCAAAAGCCCCACCGAGCTCGAAATTTTGCTCATTCTGCCGCTCGTCTATTACATCTTTGACTACGCCACCAATGTCTACACTACGCTCTTCCACTCGGGCTCCGTGGTGACGGTTGAGTTTTTGGCGTTTGCGCTTTGCGCGTTCTACCTTATGTTTCTTGCTGTGTATCTACGTGAATACGAGGCAAAGGAAACTGCCGAGCGCGAGCGCTGGATGCTCGCGACCCGCGACAGCGCAGCCATCAAGGAGCTCGAGGCTTGGCGCCAATCTGGACGCGAGCTTTCGGTCCTCCGCCATGACATGCGGCACTTCCTGCGCGGCCTTGCGGCTTTGATCGAGGAGGGCCACATCGTCGAGGCGCTCGAGCGCATCGACGAGCTCTGTGAGACGAACGACCGCACCGCCGTGCGCCGCCACTGCGCCAACGACACGGTCAATATCGCGCTTTCGTCATTTAGCTCCGATATCAACCGAAACGGCATCACCGCCGATTTGCGCGCTGCCGTGCCCGAGAGCGTCCATGTAGCCGACGTCGATCTGTTTAGCGTGCTCTCAAACGCCCTGGACAACGCCATCGTCGCCGCGAGCGCCGCTCCCCAGGGCAAGCGATTTGTCGATCTGGATCTGCGTTGCGAGGACGGTCAACTGCTACTTTTGGTCTCCAACACGTTTGGGCGCCCGCCGCGCATGGTCGACGGCATACCCGTAGCCGGGCACACCGGACACGGCTTTGGAACCAAAAGCATTAAGCTTGCCGTCGAGCGCATGAACGGCAACTGCCAGTTCCGCATCAACGGCGACCGGTTTGAGCTGCGCGCCGTGATGTAAGGCGCGACAAGCCGGCGCTGGTCTCGACCCGCCAGGGCCGCCTTGCCGGCGCCAGTCCGCTACAGCGGCGCGGCTGCCGGGGTCAGCTGCTTGATGTATGCCCACATGCGCTGCTTGGCGGCTTTGTCAGTGAGCGCCGCCTCAAAACCGTCGAGCGCAAGCACACGACGACCCTGCACATGGGCGACCAAGCCGGGCTTGAGCATGGCGGTATCAAAGTCGTCGATTGCCACGAGCATGTCTGCATAGGTCTCGCGCATGGTATCGGCCGCGCGGTCGTCCAACAGTAAGACCGCCTCGGGGTCCAAGGCCTCGAGCGCCTCGCGGAACAGCTCGCACGGCAGGCCCTCGCCTGTCGCAACCGCCCCATCGCCCGCGCCGGCAACACTTGCCAGCACGCAGAAATCCTCTGGCGCGTAGCCGATGGCACCGAGCGCCTTGCGCAGCGCGGCACCGTCCGGACCGGCAGCCAGCTCGCCGCCCGCACGCTCGGCATCGTCTAAATCACCTTTTACCAGCACAATCGGCGAGCACGCGTTGCCCGCGATACGCACGCCGCGACCCGCGAGCGATGCGAGCTCCTGCTCGGTCGCCTGGGCGATGGCTTCTTTTTTCTGGCTTTGTGACGTGGGCATGCGCTCTCCAATCGTTTGCGTGCCCACCATTATATAAAAGAGCCGACCGCGAGTGGTTGCATTGCGGGCCGTTGGGTATAAGCACGGTCGTACTGAGTTTTACGCGGCCGAGCCGCGTCGCACTATGGAGGTCACCATGGCTGACATTAAGCAGATTACCCCCGAGAACTTCGATTCCGTCGTTAACGGCAGCCTTCCCGTGCTGGTTGATTTTTGGGCACCGTGGTGCGGTCCCTGCCGCTCGCTCTCGCCCATCGTTGACGAAGTAGCCGACGAGCTGGCCGGCAAGCTTGCCGTCGCCAAATGCAACGTCGACGACAATCAGGACCTGGCCATGAAGTTTGGCGTCATGAGCATCCCCGCGCTGGTTGTCTTTAAGAACGGCAAGGAAATTGACCGCTCCGTTGGCGCGCTGCCCAAGGCCAGGCTGCAGGCGCTGCTTGAGAAGCACCTGTAATACGCCGGTCATGTGCTGCCGTCCATGAGCGGTTTTGCGCCGCTCACCGGAGAGCCGGGCGCTGCGCCCGCGACCACGGATAGTATGGTAATCACAAACAGCCCCCAGTGAACGGGTGCGGGTCGGACGGACTCGCACCCGTTTTCTTATGCGGCGATGCGCAAAGCAGGCGTAGTAGAATCTGAAGCACTGATTAGACCCGTACAAAAGGAGATTTCCCATGCATGACGTCGGAATGAACATGAGCCAGCTTGCCATGAGCGTCAAGCAGGTCGACGACACGATCGAGCTCGCCCACGAGTGGAGCCATCAGCTGCTGCATGCGACCGAGAACTTTGATATGGAGCGCATTGGCGCCAAGCTCGAGGCCGCCATGGCGGCGCTCCACGAGGCACACGACGCACTCGAGGGCTACGAGGAGGCCATCGAGGCCGACCACAACTCCGTTGGCTCCGTAAAGCTGGTGTAGTGTGGCCGGGCACGAGCACGTCTGCGATCACGAGCACGAGCATCCGCACGGGCCGACCGGCGATGCGGGCTGCCGTTGCAGCGGCTCCGCCTCCGAACTGGTCCGTTTTTCGGTCACCGCGCCCGACGACCTGCTGCGCCGCTTTGACGAACAGATCGCGCGCCGCGGCGACGTGGCCAACCGCTCCGAGGCTGTACGCGACCTGATTCGCGCCTCGATTGCCAAGGAGCAGATGCGAACGCCCAACGAGCAGGTCATCGGGTCGCTCACCATGATTTACGACCATCACACCGGCGACCTGACGCGCCGCCTGGACGAGGTGCAGCACGACTACACCGACGAGATCGTGTCGACTATGCACGTGCACCTGGATCACCACAACTGTTTGGAGATTCTGGCGCTTAAGGGTCGCGGCGAGCGTGTCTACGAGCTGGCCGACCGCTTGCTGGGCCTGCGCGGCGTTAAACACGGCGAGCTCACCTGCGCCGCCACCGAGCAGAGCCTGGGGCTGTAACAGCACACATTTCAACGAAGGAGGGTCGCATGCGGCATGCGCATATCCATGTAACGGGCATTGTGCAGGGCGTCGGCATGCGACCGTTTGTGTATCGCGAAGCCATGGCGCACGGCATTTGCGGCTGGGTGCTCAACGCGGGCGATGGCGTGCATATCGAGGCACATGCTCAAAGCGAGTTGCTCGACGGCTTTGTCGCCGCGCTGTCGGAGCACGCGCCTGCCGCGGCCCGCGTTGAGCATGTCGCTGTCGCAGACCTGGAGCCCGACGCTTGGGATGCCGACGATGAGCAGGGCTTTCGCATTGTGGCGTCGCAGGATCAAACCGCCCACACGACGCTCATCTCGCCCGACATCGCCACGTGCGACGACTGCCTGCGCGAGCTGTTCGACCCCGCCGACCGACGCTTTCACTATCCCTTTATCAACTGCACCAATTGCGGACCGCGCTTTACCATCATTCGCTCGTTGCCCTATGACCGAGCGGCCACCTCGATGGATCGCTTTCCCATGTGCCCCACCTGCGCCGCAGAGTATGCCGACCCGCTCGATCGGCGGTTTCACGCGCAGCCCGATGCCTGCTTTGATTGCGGACCGCATATTACGTGGCGCGAGGCCGATCGCGGCGTTGCGCCAACGGCGGTCGATGCGACAACAGTCGTCGGCTCCACGCGCGAGGCCAGCGATGCCATCATCGAACGCTGCGTAGAGCTGCTGGCAGGCGGCGGCATCGTCGCTATCAAGGGTCTGGGCGGATTCCACCTGGCCTGCGATGCCACCAACGAACAAGCGGTGTGCGAGCTGCGCCGTCGCAAGCGTCGTAGCAATAAGCCGCTTGCCGTTATGGTGCGCGGCCTTGCCGACGCCGAGCGCCTGTGTCATATCGATGGCGTTGAGCGTGATCTGCTTGCCGGCAGCGTTCGTCCCATTGTGCTGCTGCGTCGCCGCGCAGCCGGTAACGACGGCCACGGCTCCCCCGACGCCCTCGAACTCGCGCCATCCGTCGCGCACGACTTGCCCGAGCTCGGCGTCATGCTCCCCTACACCCCGCTTCAACATTTACTGCTCGCCGCGGCCGCGGCGCACGGCACGAGCGCACTCGTCATGACCAGCGGAAACCTGAGCGAAGAGCCCATCGAGACCGACGATGTCCTTGCATGGGAGCACCTCGTTGTCGCAGGCATCGCCGACGCGCTGCTCGGTAACGACCGCGCGATTCTGTCGCGCTACGATGACTCCGTGGTACGCGTGGTCGACGGCGACGTCATGCCTGTGCGTCGCGCACGCGGGTATGCGCCGCAGCCGCTGTCGTTGCCGGCGCTCGACGGCACCACGCCCTGCGTGCTCGCCTGCGGTCCTCAGCAAAAAGCCACGATCGCGCTCACGCGCGAGGACGCCGACGGCCATGCGGCCTGTTTTGTGTCGCAGCATATCGGCGATGTCGAAAACGGCGCAACTTTCGATGCTTGGAGCGGCGCGCGTTCGCGTCTGGAAAACCTCTTTGACCTGGCGCCTGCCGCCTTGGCATGCGACATGCATCCCAGCTATCTGTCGAGCCAATGGGCGCGCGAACAGGCACGGGAGCACAATCTGCCGCTTATTGAAGTCCAGCACCATCATGCACACATCGCGAGCGTAATGGCCGAGGCCATCGCCGCGGGCCAGCTTACAACCGATGCGCGTGTCCTCGGCATCGCCTTCGACGGCACGGGCGCCGGCACCGATGGCACCATATGGGGCGGCGAATTTCTTATCGCCCGTCTCGCCGATTTTGAGCGCGTCGCGCATCTGCGCGCCTGGGCGCTTCCCGGTGGCGCCGCATCCGTACACGATGCCCGCCGCAACGCCTTTGCCCTGCTCAGCGAGCTCGACCTGCTCGAGCACCCGGGCGCCGTGGGACTCTTGGACAGCCTTGACGAGCAGACGCGCAGCATAACGGCAACGATGATCGAGCGCGGCATCAACAGCCCGCGCACCAGCAGCATGGGTCGCCTGTTTGATGCCGCAGCCGCGATTTTGGGCATTTGCGGCCAGGCAACCTACGAGGGCGAACCCGCCATCGAGCTCGAAGCCGCCGCCTGGCGCGCGCTCGACAGCGAAATCGCACATTTTCCCGACAGCAACGCCGGCTATTTCGCATCTGGCCCATCGTGGTTGGACGGCCCCGATGTGCTGGACCAGGAAGCACTCTTTGAGGCGCTTTTGGAGGGAATTGAAGCCGGAGCGCCCGCCGACAGGCTCGCACTCGACTTCCATGCCGCCGTCGCGCGCTCCTCGGCGCGCATCGCCAGCGATATTTGCGTACGCGAGGGCATCGACACCGTCGCGCTCTCGGGCGGCGTGTTCATGAACCGACTCCTGCTTCAGCTCCTCACCCGCGAGCTCAAAAACGCAGGCCTTACTGTCCTTGTCCCCCATACCGTGCCCGTCAACGATGGCTGCATCGCCTACGGTCAGGCGGCGGTCGCGCGCGCTCGTCTTGCGCAGATTGCATCGCAGTAGCTCGCTCTTGCACACCGCCGCGCTCAACCGTCTCACAGGCGTAACGCGTTTGCCCGCGAACCCCGCGAGCGCTACCATCAATTGATGGATTATTAAGCGCCCATCCAGCGCAAAGCGTATAAAAGGGGAACAATATGTGCCTTGCCGTTCCCGGCAAAGTAGTCAAACGCGACGACGACCTCAAGGCCACCGTCGACATGATGGGCATCGAGCGCCCCGTGTCGCTGCGACTCGTGCCGACGGCGCAGGTTGGCGACTATATTCTCGTACACGCCGGCTTTGGCATCCAGATTGTCGACGAGCAGGAAGCGCAAGAAACGCTCGAGCTCGTTAACGCCATGACTGAGCTGGTCGAAGAAGACCAACTCGCCAGCAACCCGGCCGAGGCATACTAGTGGCGGCCGAGCAGCCGGCGCGCTCCGGTATCGACTTTTCGGCATTTCGCGATTCCAAGCTGGCCCGCGAGCTCATCGAACGCATCCATGAACTCGTCGGCGACCGCACCATCAACCTTATGGAAGTCTGCGGCACGCACACCGTGAGCATCGGCCGCTATGGCTTTCGCTCCATTATGCCGGCCGGGCTCAAGCTGCTGAGCGGCCCGGGCTGCCCCGTCTGCGTTACCGCCAACCGCGACATCGACCACGCGATCGCGCTCGCCAACATAGACGGCGCCATCATCACCACCTTTGGCGACATGATGCGCGTGCCCGGATCGTCCACCTCGCTCGCTGCGCAAAAGGCGGCAGGGCGCGACATCCGCATCGTCTACTCCCCACTCGACGCGCTCGACATTGCCGAGCAAAACCCCGATCGCCCGGTCATTTTTATGGGCGTGGGCTTTGAGACTACGACGCCCACCATCGCCGCCGCCATCTTGGAGGCCGAGGCGCGCGGGCTTTTGAACTTTTCGGTCTATTGCGCCCACAAGACCACGCCGCCGGCGTTGCGTGCCATCGCCAACGATCCCGAGACCACCATCGACGGCTTTATCCTGCCGGGCCACGTCGCCACCATCACGGGCTTGGCGCCCTTTAGCTTTTTGGTCGACGAATTCAGTACCCCGGGCGTGGTCACGGGATTTGAGCCGGTCGATATCCTGCAGGGCATCTGCATGCTGGTCCAGATGGTTGTCGAGGACAGGCCCGCGATCGACAACGCCTACCGCCGTGGCGTCAACGCAGACGGCAACCCCGTGGCGCGCCAGCTGGTCGAGCAGGTGTTTGAGCCATGCGACACCACGTGGCGCGGGCTGGGGCCGATTGCCAACTCGGGCCTTTCCATCCGCCCCGAGTTCTCGCGCTTTGATGCCCGCGCTCGCTTTGACGTGCCCGTTGAGGCGACGGTCGAGCCGCGTGGATGCCGCTGCGGCGACGTGCTGCGCGGGGCCATTACGCCGAGCAGCTGCCCACTCTTTGGCCGCACCTGCACGCCCGAGCATCCCGTCGGCCCGTGCATGGTGAGCTCCGAGGGCAGCTGCGCGGCGTACTACCGCTACCGCAACTAGCCCGGACGCACCCGCACACCGGCACCACCCACGATTGGAGTTTTCGATATGTCCCGTACTGCCACCGATAGCACCGTCCTGTTGGGCCACGGCTCTGGCGGTCAGATGATGAAGCGCATCATCGATGAGGTCTTTCTGGATGCCTTTGGGTCGCCCGAGCTGCTCGAGGGCAACGACGCCGGCGTCGCCGCGCTGCCCGCGAGCGGGCGCATCGCCATGTCGACCGACAGCTTTGTAGTCTCGCCGCAGTTCTTCCCCGGCGGCAATATCGGCCGCCTCGCCGTATGCGGAACCGTCAACGACGTCGCGACCTCGGGCGCCAACGTGCGCTACCTATCGTGCGGCTTTATCCTCGAAGAGGGCTATCCCATGGATAAGCTCCGCCAGATTGTGCAGACGATGGCCGAGACGGCGCGCGAGGCGGGCGTGTCCATAATCACGGGCGACACCAAGGTGGTCGAGCGCGGCGGGGCCGACGGCGTCTATATCAACACCGCCGGCGTGGGCGAAGTGCCCGCGGGTGTGGCGCTCAGTGGCGCAAACTGCCAGCCCGGCGATGTCATCCTAGTGTCGGGTACACTCGGCGACCACGGTATCGCCATCATGAGCCAACGCGAGGGCCTGGCGTTTTCGAGCACGATCGAAAGCGATGCCGCGCCGCTCAACCACCTGATTGCCGATGTTTTGGCCGCAGCGCCCGGCACGCGTTGCTTTCGCGACCCCACGCGCGGTGGCCTGGCGTCCACACTCAACGAGTTTTCCCAGGCCAGCGGTGTTGCCATGGAGGTCGACGAGGATGCCGTGCCCGTGCGTCCCGACGTGCAGGCCGCCTGCGAGATGCTCGGCTACGATGTGCTGCAGGTGGCAAACGAGGGCAAGATGGTTGCCGTGGTGCCGGCCGAGCAAGCCGATGCCGCGCTAACCGCCATGCGCGCCGCGCGCTACGGCGAGAATGCCGCCATCATCGGTCGCGTGCTGCCACTTGCCGAGGGCTCCCGTCCCGCCGTGCGCGTGCGCACCGGCTGGGGCTCGACCCGCATCCTCGACATGCTCGTGGGAGAGCAGCTGCCGAGAATTTGCTAGGGCGGAATCGCATGATTGGCGCGATGCGGCTTGATATCCCTGGAGATGTTCAGATTCCAAGCACGCCCAACGCATAAGCCCAGTATTATGAGGTGCGTTTTGAAACCCAATGACGGGAGCTTTCATGGCAGCAGTTTTTTCCCATGTGATCTTTGACCTGGACGGCACCATCCTCAACACGCTCGAGGACCTGGCGGCCGCCGGCAACCATACCTGCGAGATGCACGGCTGGCCCACGTTTGCCGTCGACGAGTACCGCTACAAGGCGGGAAACGGTATGCTCAAGCTGGTTGAGCGCTTTATGCCTGCCGAGTATGCGGGCGACGGCCGTATGTTTGAGCAGACGCTTGCCGAGTTTAGGGCTTATTACGGCGAGCACAAGGAGGACCACACCGCCCCCTATGCCGGCACGATCGAGATGCTCGACCGTTTGCGCGCCGCGGGTGTGCAGCTTGCCGTGCTCACTAACAAGGACCACGTCTCGGCGGCTCCTCTTATCGAGAAGTATTTTGGTTCCGAGCGCTTTGCGCTGGTACAGGGCCGTGTCGATGCGTTTCCGCCCAAGCCCGAAGCACCCGTCACGCTGCATGTGATGGAGGAGCTGGGCGCCGATCCGGCAACCACGCTCTATGTGGGCGATTCCAATGTCGATATCCTAACCGGCCACAACGCCGGCCTTAAGAGCGCGGGCGTCAGCTGGGGCTTCCGCGGCCGCGCAGAGCTGGAGGCAGCCGGCGCCGACTACGTGGTGGACAGCCAGGCAGAGCTCGCGGCGCTGATTCTGGGCGAGTAACCGCTCACCCCTCCCACGGGTAGCTAATGTGGGACGGGACTCTTTTAGCTGCCCCCGCAACAAAGAAATGTCCCCGACTGCCGCACCATGGCAACGACGCAGGTAGAGGACGGACAGCGAGCGGGCACCAGAGCGAACAAATTGGCATGAAAAGAGGACGGCATAGACCTTCTGGTCATGCCGCCCTCTTTGAATGACAAGTTGTCGCTCTGGTGCCCGCGCAGCGTCGAGCAGTTGCGGCGTTTGGTAAAACGCCGCAACAAACTAGCTCATCATCGCATTCATCATCTCGGTGGTTGCGGAATCGTCGGCAGACCACTCGTTATCCTCGTTAGCGGAATACTTAAAGGTGACCTTGGTGTCCTTGGTCTTAGCGGCCTTGGTCACGTCGACCATGACCTGGCCGGCCATCTTGTACAGGTCGTCCTCGGAAGGCATCGTATCGAGTGCGGCAATCTTCTCCTGATACTGGGTGGCGAAATCTTCGACGATCTTGTTCATGGACTTGCAGGTGATGGTAACCTCGGCGGTCGCGGTACCCTTGTCCTCATCGACCGTCACATCACCGATCTTGTAATCAAAGCCCTCGAGATAGCTCTTGGCATACTCCTTGGGATCGATGCCCAGCTGCTCAAACTCGTCGCCCGAAGCCTCTTCCAGGCCGGAGAGGAAGTCATCGCCGCCGTTCTTGATCTCGTCAAACTGGCTCGTAAGGTCATTGGTAATGAGCTCCTCCACCGAAGGCCCTCCGCAGCCGGAAAGCAAAACCACGCACGCGACCAGGGCAGCCATCAGGGGCGCAAGCAGCAGCTTCTTTTTCATGACATTCCTCCAAACAAGCGGCGCCGCGTTCCCCGCGCAGCGCACGTCGTGACAGTAAGTCCATATTAGCGGCTCCGTCCAAACCCCTACGTCGCAAAAGCGCGGGCGGCTCAATTTGACGAGTGAATGGCCCATAAAGCAAGCCCCCTGCAATAAAATGCGCCTGCTCAGCCTATTAAAAAAGGGTGGCCGGATAACTCGACCACCCTTGTGCATCTTCTGGATGCCGCAGACTACTTGCGGACGACCTTAACGATGGCGTCACCAGCAGCGACGGCAGACTCGGCCTCGACGGCGAGTTCGACGTCGGCGAACTCGGCGGTGTTGGACACAGCCACGACGACGCAGTCTTTGTAGCCGGCAGCGGCGATCTTGGCACGGTCGATCTTGAGCATGGGCTGGCCAGCCTTAACGACATCGTCGGCCTTGACGAAGCCCTCGAAGCCATCACCGTTCATGTTGACAGTATCGACACCAACGTGCACCAGGACCTCGATGCCGCTATCGGACTGCAGGCCCACGGCGTGACCCATGGTGACGGTCACCTTGCCGTCGCAGGGAGCGTAGACCAGGTCGTCCTCGGGCCACACGGCGCAGCCCTTGCCCAGTACCTCGCCACTAAAGACGGGATCGGGCACGTCGGCCATCTTGACGACCTTGCCCTTGACGGGCGAGCACAGCACGTCAGCGCCGGCAGAAGCAGAGATGGAGGCAGGAGCAGCGGCAGCCGCGGGCTCAGCCTTCTTCTTGAACATATCAAACAGACCCATGCGTTTTCTCCTCTTGATTAAGCGCAACGTTATGCGCATGCCTATGGTGATTATAGTGCCAAATGATCAAATTGCTAAGGTGAGGGCTCGAATCGCAAGCCCTTCCAAGCCCTTCCCAAAACCATTTCCCCAGTGGCGCTCATATTGTCGATTACTCCAGGCCCTCGGTGCCGTTGGACTTGATGATCTTCTGGTATGCAAAGAAGCTGTCCTTGCGGCGGCGCTCGTAGGTACCGGTGCCGTCGTCGTACTTATCGACGTGGATGAAGCCGTAGCGCTTGCGCATCTCGCCGGTGCCAGCGGAAACCAGGTCGATGGGGCCCCACCAGGTGTAGGCAATCAGGTCAACGCCGTCGGCAATGGCCTCGCCCATGGCCTTGATGTGGCTGCGCAAGTAGGCGATGCGATACGGGTCGTGGATGGAGCCGTCCTCCTCGACCTCGTCGTAAGCGCCCATGCCGTTCTCGACCACCATCAGCGGAATCTCGTAGCGAGCATAAATCTCGTTGAGGGCGATGCGCAGGCCCAGCGGGTCGATCTGCCAGCCCCAGTCGGTGGACTCCAGATAGGGATTCTTTCCGCCAAAGGTCATGTTGCCCTCGGTCATCTCGTGGTCCTTGTGGGTGCCCACGGTGCCGGACATGTAGTAGCTAAAGGTGTAGAAGTCGACCTTGCCGTCGGCGATATCCTGCAGGTCGCCGTCCTCCATCACAAGCTCAACATCGTTCTCGGCCCAGAAGCGCTTGGCATAGAACGGGTACTTTCCGCGCACCTGCACGTCGGAGCAGTACCAGTTCATGGCGTTCATCTCCTGCTGCGTGGCGAACACGTCGGCCGGATCGCACGTGGCGGCATAGGAAAGGATAAAGCAGTCCATGTTGCCCATCTTGAACTGCGGGTAATGCTCGTGGGCATAGCGCACGACGCGACCGCTGGCGACAAACTGGTGATGCAGCGCCTGCATACGGGCCTGCGGCGTGGTGTGAACCGCCGAAGCCGGGCCCTCAAAGCCCTGAATCATGCTGGTCTCGAAGAGGTTGCCCATGTCCTGAGTACCGCAGTTGATCTCGTTGAAGGTGAGCCAGAACTTGACCTTGTCCTGGTAACGGTCGAAGACGGTTTGGCAGTACTTCTCAAAGAAGCCGATGAGCTCGCGGCTCGCCCAGCCGTTGTACTTCTCGACCAGGTGATAGGGCATCTCGTAGTGTGAGAGGGTCACGAGCGGCTCGATGTTGTGGGCGCGCAGGCAGTCGAAGACGCGGTCGTAGAAGGCGAGGCCGGCCTCGTTGGGCTCAGCATCGTCGCCGTTGGGGAAGATACGGCTCCAGGAGATGGACATGCGGAACATGTTGAAGCCCATCTCGGCGAACAGCGCGATGTCCTCCTCGTAGTGATGGTAGAAATCGATGCCGTCATGGTTGGGATAGAAGCGGTTGGGGTCGATGTCGACCGTAATCTGACGCGGTTCCTTGTAGCTGCCGCCCAGGAAGTGGTCGTCGACGGAAGGACCGCGGCCGTCCACGTTCCAAGCGCCCTCAAACTGGTTGGCGGCGGTGGCGCCACCCCAATAGAAGCCCTCGGGGAACTTGATGTTTGCCATGAGCATCTCCTTTGCATCGCGGGTCGATAAGCTGAGTATCGCCCACGCGCGGGACGGGCAGAAGCGGGCGCACCAAACCCGACACTTCTTTTCGCGCCCACGGACCGCCGCCGCCCCGCCCCTGACACTTCCTGACACCGACCGAAACGTGCCAAAATAAACCTGTCCCTTTTCGGCAGGTTTGGCGAGTGTGGGAGTTCGCATGGATATCAAACGCAAGATTACCGAGGCGCAGGGCCTCACCCCTACCGAGCAACAACTCGGCATTGCAGCCCTCGCCATCGGCGAGGACATCCGCGGGCTTTCGATTAAGGAATTTGCCGTGCGCACCAACGTTTCTGTTGCGAGCGTGCACCGGTTTTGCAAAAAGCTCGGCCTCGAGGGCTTCAAGGACCTCAAGGTCGAGCTCATCCGCCTGGCAACCGAATCGGGCAACCGACGCGACGTGGATATCAACTTTCCCTTCGACGCCGCGTCCACCCCTGCGCAGGTTATGGAGCGCATGGAGGGGCTCTACCAGACTACGCTGGCCGAAACGCAGGAGCTACTCGACCCCACGCAGCTTGACCACGCCGCCAAGCTCATCGCGAACGCCCGACAGGTCGACATCTACACGGGCTCGCACAACCTCTATCCAGCGGGAATGTTCCGCGATCGCCTGCTCTCCGCCGGTAAAAGCGCAACGTGCCACGACGGTGTCGAGGCCCAGGTGCGAACGGCGCTCGCCTCGGGTCCCGACCATGCGGCAATCGTCATCTCCTACAGCGGCCTTGCCCCCAACCTCAAGGACATCTTGCCGATCCTCAGCAGTCGGCACGTCCCGGTCATCGTCATCGGCACACCTTATTGCGCGCGCATTCACCCTGGTTTTGCCGCCTACCTTACGGTGAGTGACCACGAGAGCATGACGCATCGCATCACGCAGTTCGCGAGCCACATCGCCGTGCAATACGTGCTCGATTCGCTCTACAGCAGCTACTTCGCCAAAGACTACGCCCGCTGCTCCGAGTTCCTCGAGCGATCGTTTCCCTACACCCGCCTCCCGGGGCTTAAGTAGCGACGAGCGTGGATAATCTCCCACTTTGGGCCCGCACACAGGCCAAAACCGGGAGATTATCCACGCTCGTGTTAAATGATCCGCTTTCCTCTGCGCCCGAGGGACCACTCAACCACCTTGCACCAAAGCAATAACGACTTCTCGTCATTAGATCATTCAAATCGACTCTAATAACTATTTTCGCCATAAACTCGTTATTAGAATTGATATGATTAGTCTAATAACGAGTTTCCGACACTAAAGATATGGAGGGCGCGATGCAAATCGAGGAGAACGGCCAGGGAACGCTCCGCAATAATCTATCGGGGAAATTGGCTTACTATTCGTTTTTGCCAACGCCCTTGCAATCATTGAGGCAGCTAAACCTCACTGAGGAAACCTATCGCACGCTTTCCACATGCTCACGAAAGCTTGGAGAGCTTGAAGGCATGCTCTACTTTGTTCCCAACGCCGACATGTATCTGACAATGTATGTGCGCAAAGAAGCACTCCTTTCTTCGCAAATTGAGGGAACCCAGTGCACGTTTGACGACCTACTTAGTCCATCGCAAACCCAACTCCATCATAAAGATGTCGCAGATGTCGTGAATTACGTCCGTGCTGTCGACCGCGGCGTAGAACTGCTCAAAAAGATGCCCTTGTGTACGAGGCTTCTCAGGCAGGTTCATGCGGTCCTGCTGGACGGAGTGCGCGGAACGGAGAAGAATCCAGACGAGCTGCGCTCCTCACAAAACTGGATTGGCCCCTCAGGCTGCACCATTGAAACTGCATCGTTCGTCCCTCCAAACATTGAAGATTTGAGCAACACGCTCCAGGACCTCGAACGATTTATCAATGAGCCTCAAGTCGAAATGGATCCGATCGTGCGGGCGGCGCTCGTCCATTACCAATTTGAAACTGCCCATCCATTCCTAGACGGAAACGGTCGCCTGGGCAGGCTTCTCATTACACTTATGCTCATCAATGATGGCGTTCTTCATTCTTGCTTGTTCTATCCATCGTTCCAGTTCAAGAAAAATCGAAGCGAGTACTACCGACAACTCACATCCGTAAGGGAACGAGGAACTTACGAGGAATGGATAGAGTTTTTCTGCGCCAGTCTTCTTGAGAGTGCGAAGGACTCGGTAGGGTCTTTAAAAAACCTTGTTGATCTCCATAACCGTTCGACGGCAGCTATTACCGAAAATCTCGGAAGGACTGTCGCAAACGGACAAAGGCTGCTGAGCCTTCTTGAAGAGCATCCCATCCTCGACACCGCATTTATCGCTGCCCGACTCGATATCGGTAGGAGTACCGCGAGCTCGCTCGTCAAATCATTTGAAGAATTGGGTATCCTCCGTCCGCTCGACGAGTCAAGACAGAGATACCGACAGTACGGGTATGAAGAGTATCTTTCGATTCTCAGGGAAGACGCTGAGCCGATTAGATAGGCACCGCAGCCCAGCCATGTTAAAACGAGCGTGGATAATCTCCCACTTTGGGCCCGCACGCAGGCCAAAACGGGGGTGCGGACAGAAAGTTGGACCGCGGGGCGGTCCGGACTGGAGGTTCG
>CAUDDF010000027.1:0-29974 GCA_958448275.1 uncultured Collinsella sp. | reverse complement strand
TCCATCGACTTTAAGGTCGGCCCCGACGGCGCGCTCCAGAACGCCAGCGCCGCAATGCAGGGAACGGGCCTCGATCTTTCCAAGAATGCAGCCTTCGACATGGGCTACCAGGGCATTGCCGGTGGCACGGACAAAATTAAGCTCAAGACAAGCGGAAACGTCGCCCGCGTCACGCGCGACATCTTCCGCGTAACCGGCGAAGGCGATCAGGTTGCAACGATCACCTGGACGGTCGAGCCCGGTGCGCACACGGCATAAGGCCGTCGCCCTGGCCGCCGCCGTCAGCATCCTAGCGTTTGGGCCAGCCATGGCCTTTGCCCAGCAAGAACAGGCGCAGGCCGCCACGCAAGTGACGGTCGACCTCTCGGAGCTCGACCGCAGCGACCGCGAGGAACCGTTGGCGCAGACAGGCGACAAACGATGGCTCTTGGCAGCAGGCGCCGCAGCAGCAGGCGCGGGAACCGCCGGCCTCGGTCTGCACATCAAACACAGCCAGAAACAAAACATGAACAGGCCGCACTAAATTAGCTAAGGAGACCCCATGGCATCGAAGAACCTTTTGCCCGTCGTCGCACTCTGCGGCGCGCTCGCAACCGGAACGCCTGTCGCCGCTTGGGCGACTCCTGTCATGGCAGACTCCTTACCAGCGGCCCTAAGCTCCGCACCAAATCCGTCGAGCGCCATTGCGTGCAAGCGTTTTTCGATCGCACAGGCCGCAATCTCAACCTCGGGATGCCTTCGTCGTAATACGGACGGCTCGATAGTCGTGGATATCAATCGTTCGAACAAGGCAAACGGCTCCCAGGCGGGGTGCGCCGTCTGCACGTGGCGCTCGGTTGTGCTCGATGCAGATGGCGATCCATGCAATTTAGAGCTGCGCATCGACATCGCTTCGGTCGATGACTCGGCGAACGGAGCGAAGGTCGCCTTCGACGGTACGTTTTTTGAGAAAGGAGGCGGTATATGTCTGGGCTGCGCCGCCGCGAATGCAGACGACACGCAGCCCACCCTCTCATTCACGGCATCGTTGCGGCTGACCAAAGCCGGTACCGATGCCATCGCGGCGGGAGAAGCGTCCCTGCTGTTCTACGCCGTCAGTACCAAAGACACAGACGCTCATTTCGAGAAGCCAGCCGGATCACTCGGCCTTACACGAGGGATAGAGGCAGGCCCTATTGAAATCGATGCCCGCGCGCAAAGCAGGCAACGCATTCTTGCCGACCCGGCGCTTCTCGAAATGGAGTGGAACGGATCCGGAGCCATCGGAATTCTCCCCTCCGCGTTTGACGCCAAGACGCTCCCCCCAAACGACGAACCCATCAACGCAACCATACAAGAAGAGAGCGCGGACAAAGAAGCAGGTGCGGGCGACACGCCGTCGCCGACAAACAGCGTCCCAGCTTCTTTCGAAGCGCCGAATGAGCCCGCTGCCGATCCAAACGATCCCGAGTTCGCGGACAGTCTGGGGCTTGCTGATCCTTAAGAGATCGATGAAGGTAACTGCTGCGTGCTTGCCGCGCTCGACCACACGGAGGTCATCGACGCTGCGAACATCGAAGTTGCCGCCGCCAATCAGCCCGTCCGCAAGTCGGCTATCATCGCATTTCCTGAATCCATCGAAGTCGTCTTTTTGCCATCGGGCGAGGTCGTGGCCCCAACACTGCTCACCTTGTTGGGCGCCAAGAATACTCGAAACGAAATTAAAAAGGTCACGGTTGTCGACCCTGCAACCACCGCCAAGCTGCGTCTATACGCCGTTGCTCCAGACGGAGGCAAGACCTTGGAATTCGATGGTGACACACTCCTAGCCTGGCGACGTCTGGACATTATGCAAGACGTCTCGTATCAGATCGAACTCGAAGGGTTTGATCGTGCCCGCGATGCCAATATCATCGCCGCGGCTATTGAATCCCCGCAGCGGCTTATGACACTGCGCTTTGAATACTATCCCTATGTCCCGACAACCACCTGAGGCTTAAATGCTGCACATCATTCCTAACACCACTTATATAACGTATTAGATGAGTCGCGATGTGCCTCGCATTTCGTTCTGCTACGATTGCCACGTTGGCATCAATACAGGAGGGCTCATGCCGGGCTTGGGAACAATCATCAACGTTGTGCTTTTAGTTGCGGGCGGTCTTTTGGGATTAGCGGGCGGCCGCTTCATCACACCGCGCATCCAAGACACGCTCATGAAAGCATCGGGGCTGTGCGTCCTGTTTATCGGCCTTGGCGGCACCATGCAAAAGATGCTCCTTATCGATGGGAAGGCGCTAGCGACCACCGGCACCACCATGCTCATCGTCTCATTTGCGCTCGGTTCGCTCATCGGCGAGGCCGTCAACTTGGAAGCCGCCATCGAGAACCTTGGCGAATGGCTCAAGCGCAAGACCGGCAGTGAGGGCGATAACGAGTTCACCAACGCTTTTGTCTCGACTTCACTCACCGTGTGTATCGGCGCCATGGCAATTGTGGGATCGATCCAGGACGGCCTGCTCGGCGACTGGTCAACGCTTGCCCTCAAGGGCGCACTGGACTGCATCATCGTCTGCACCATGACGGCGTCGCTCGGACGCGGCTGCATCTTCTCGGCCCTGCCCGTAGCCGTGTTCCAGGGGACGATCACGTTGTTTGCCGGCGCGCTCTCCCCCATCATGACCACAGCAGCCCTCAACAGCCTTTCGCTCGTAGGCTCCATGCTCATCTTCTGCGTCGGCGTCAACCTCATCCGTCCTCAGACCTTCCGCACGGCCAATATGCTCCCCTCCGTCGTCATCGCCGTCATCTACGCCCTCCTGTTCTAAATCTATCAACGCAGCGGTATCTCGAACACCTGTTTGATGCTGTGCTATGATATGAGGTCACCGTAGCTGCGTTCGAGAGGAGGAGCGGTGGCCGACCAGGACATCAAGATGCTCATCGAGCGCATTATGGCCGAGGCCCGGACCCATCAGTCTGCCCGCTTCTCACATGAAGTCTACGCAGACGAGCCGATTCTCAAAACCGGCCGACAGATGCAGAATTTCCTCCCCGACCAGTACCGTAAAATGCGCGAGATATCGCGCTGGCAGGATGACCCCAAGGGCGGTGCGGGCCGCTGGCTTTCGGAAGCCGAGCTTTTTTACCGCCAGGGCCTGCTGATGGCCGACTTTGAGGACGACTGTCCCTACAACGGCACCTTTAAGTCGTACTTTCCCACCTACAACGCCATGAGCGACCGGCAGCTGCGCGGCTACTTTACCTGGCGTGCCCAAGTGCGCCGCGGAACCGTCGAGGAAACGTCTACGTCCTTTGCCTTTCTGTATCTCTATGAGCTGATTTGCGGCATTGGCGTAGATGACCCGCTCGACGGTTTTAACAAGATCAAGGCCTTTTGGGATGTCTATCGCGCCTTCGAGCCCGGCATTGATCGGTTTGCACGCGTGTGGTTGCAGGATTACGCCGTATTCCATGGGCTCAACCCCAAGCTGCTTCGTGACTCTAAAACCGTCATGTTCGATAACGCCCTTATCGAGCTGCGGCGCGCAGCACGAGACCTTGTACCGGCACCGGCACCGTCCGACCAGACCCCCAAACGTCGCAAAACCTCCGAGCCCACGCTCCCCCTTCCGCCCGATGAGGTGCGCGAGGAGCGACTCATGGCCGCCATCAACGCCCTCTCCACGTACAACCTAAGTAACTCGCGGCTCGACCGCAGCCACCACCGCGATCTGCGCCACGCGGCATGCGCCGTGTATGTCCGCATGGCGCGCTACTATGACACGCACCGAAAGACCGGCATCGTGGCGAGTTTATTTGGGGAGGAGACGGCCATGCCCTACACCATGTTTGCCTCGGCCGTATTCTTTGCGCCCGAGCGCCACGAGGACTGCGAATATCGCCTGGATCCTATCCATATCTACCGTTGCCAAAACGACTTTTGGGAATGCATGCGCATCCACGGTAGTAGGCAAAAGAGCAGCAAGCTCGGTGAAATGATGCGCGCCTGCGACCAACGCCTGCGCCTGGCGCTGGACCCCGCCCATCCCCTTAAGGAAGAAAAGGTCCCCAAATATCTGGCCAAAATTATCGATGACGAGATTGTGGCATGGCTTTCGTGGGACGCCGTACACCAGCCCGTCAAGATCGATATCGATCTGAGTCAGCTGGGGCACATTCGGAGCGCCGCTGCGCAAACGCGCGAAGCGCTTTTGATCGACGAAGAGCGCGAGGACGATGTGCCCACAGAGGTCGATACGGCGGAATCCGAGCAACCGGAAGCCAAGCCTGCGACCGACGTGATGGCCGAGCCGATCGCGGCGCCTACGGAGCGCAACAAAGCCGACGAGCCAACCATTTCCACCGAACAGTTTGGCGTCGTGGCACCGCTCCTCGCACCGACGCCAGCGGTCGTATCGACTGCACCCGCTGGCACCGCAACCGAACTCGCGCCCGCCGCAGATGCCTTCCTTCGCGCGCTGCTCGAGCAAAACGCAGCGCAAGCGACATTGGCGGTAGTGCAATCGGAGCAGAGCGAGGACATGCTCGTCGACAGCATCAACGAGGCGCTCTTTGACCTGGTGGGTGACACCGTTATCGAGTTTGGAGCGGCAGGACCGCAGATCATCGAGGATTACGAAGCAGACGTGAGAGGATACCTAGACCATGAGTGATACCGCATCCACAGCACCCCGCGTGCCCAAGCGCGTCGCTGCCGTCATTCTCAACTCGCTCAAGGGCGGCGTGGTCCCGCGCATCGGCCTTCCTTACATCACCGTAGGGCGCGAGGTCGAGATCCGCGCCCTGCTCACCGATCTGAGTCTCATCGCCGACGGTGGCGCGAGCTTCCGCTTTCTGGTCGGTCGTTACGGCGCCGGCAAGAGCTTTTTGCTCCAGACCATCCGCACGCACGCCATGGGCGAAGGATTCGTCGTCGCTGATGCCGACCTGTCGCCCGAGCGCCGCCTGCAGGGCGGTCAGGGACAGGGCCTTGCCACCTACCGCGAGCTCATCCGCAATATATCGACCAAGACGCGCCCCGAGGGCGGTGCGCTCAACCTTATTTTGGATCGCTGGGTCGCCTCGTGCGCCGACGTCGACGAGTCGGTCGTCAATGCCCAACTGGCCCCGCTCGAGGAGATGGTCCACGGCTTCGACTTCACCCGCATGCTCCGCCGCTATCGCATGGCCGTATCCGAGGGCGATGAAGAGGCTATGAGCCGCGTGACCAAATGGATTCGCGGCGAGTACCGCACCAAGAGCGAGGCTCGCGCCGAACTGGGGTCCTCAACCATCATCAGCGACGATGACTGGTACGACTACGTCAAACTCATCGCGCGTTTTTTGGTTTGCAGTGGCTACAAGGGCATGCTGGTGCTCATCGACGAGCTCGTGAATCTGTATAAGATTCCCAACGCCATTACGCGCCAGTACAACTACGAGAAGATCCTGACCATGTACAACGACACGCTCCAGGGCAAGGCGCAGTACCTGGGCATGATCATGGGTGGCACGCCAACCTCCATCGAGGACCGTCGCCGCGGCGTGTTCTCCTACGAGGCCCTGCGCAGCCGACTCGCTCAGGGCCGTTTTGCGCGCGAGGACCTTAAGGACATGCTCGCGCCCATCATTCGTCTGCAGCCACTCACCTATGAGGAGCTGCTGGTGCTCATCGAAAAACTCATGCAGATCCATGCCGGCTACTTTGGCTGGACGCCCACGCTTACCGAGAACGACTTGGTGGACTTTCTCAAGATTGAGTTTGGCCGCGTGGGAGCCGATACGCACTTGACGCCGCGTGAGGTCATTCGTGACTTTATCGAGCTGCTCGACATCCTATGCCAAAACCCCGACGCCAACGTGGCCGAGCTACTGCAAAGCGTCGGCGGCGACGCGCTGGCGCCGGCAACAGCAACAGGCGACACCGGCACCGCAAGCGGCGACCGCAATTTCGCCGAATTCACCATCTAACCCGCCAAAAAGGGACAGGTTTATTTTGGCAGGCTTTATCTGGGCAAACGTCGAGGCAGTGATGCGGCAAGCCACTGCTCACCGCGTTAAGAGGTTCGTATTTGAGAGGAGGCCCCGTGAACGCCTTTGACCGCTACGCCCCGTTTATCCAAGACTTCATCTACTCCCACGATTGGGAGAGCTTGCGCTCTATCCAGGTTGCGGCAGCTGATGCCATCTTTAACACGCAAGATAATGTGCTCCTGACGGCATCCACGGCTTCCGGCAAAACCGAGGCAGCCTTCTTTCCCATCCTGACCGAGTTTTGGGAGAACCCGCCCGCAAGCGTGGGCGCCCTCTACATTGGCCCCCTCAAGGCGCTCATCAATGACCAATTCGTCCGCCTCAACGATCTGTGCGAAGAAGCCGATATCCCTGTCTGGCACTGGCATGGCGATGTCTCGCAGTCGCACAAGGCTAAGCTCATCAAAAAACCGAGCGGCATCTTGCAGATTACGCCCGAGTCACTCGAGGCGCTCCTGATCCATAAGCACATGGCGATCCCTCGTATGTTCTGCGACCTGCGCTATGTGGTTATCGACGAAGTCCATTCGCTCATGCGCGGCGACCGCGGCGGGCAGACGCTCTGCCTTATCGAGCGGCTCTCGCGCATGGCAGGCGTGCAGCCCCGCCGCATCGGTCTGTCGGCAACCATCGGCGACCCCGAGCGCACGGGCGCCTTCCTGTCGCAGGGGACGGGACGCAACTGCGTCATCCCCCGTTTTGAGGAGCCGCGCCGCGTGTGGCGCATCTCCATGGAGCACTTCTACAACTCGGGTCCCCAGGCGCAGCAGCGAAGATTCGAGAGCATGGGTCCTCAAGAGGCCGAAGTGCTTGCGTGCGAGCGCATTGAGGCAGTGACACCCGCGGCGCTGCCCGCATCCGGACAAGACATGCGCCACAGCGGACAGCTCACACAGGCGGAACGTCGTCAACGTCGCGAGCAGGCGCGGGGCAAGGACGCTCCCAAAGACCGTCGCACTTCCTCGGCCCCCGAGGGCGAAGTCGACATCCCACGAGCGACCGAGCAGGCGCTTCTCAGCCCCACCGACACAGCGCCAGACAACGCCGACCCCGGCATGGGCTATATCTTCGAACACACCCGCGGCCGCAAGTGCTTGGTCTTTGCCAACTCGCGCGAGGAGGCAGAGGCCGTGTGCTCCATGCTGCGCAGCTACTGCGAAAGTCGACACGAGCCCGACCGCTTTCTAATCCATCACGGCAACCTTTCGGCATCGCTGCGCGAGACGGCCGAGGAGCTCATGCGCGACGAGGAGCAGGCGCAGACAACCGTCACCACCTCTACGCTGGAGCTCGGTATCGATATCGGCCGCCTGGAGCGCGCCTTCCAGATTGACGCGCCGTTTACCGTCAGCTCCTTTTTGCAGCGCATGGGGCGCACGGGACGCCGCGACCTTCCGCCCGAGATGTGGTTTGTCATGCGCGAGGAAGAACCCGAGCCGCGCACGATGATGCCCGAAACCATTCCCTGGAAGCTCCTGCAGGGTATCGCGCTCGTACAACTCTATCGCGAGGAAAAGTGGGTCGAGCCGCCCGAGCTCGATCGACTCCCCTACAGCCTGCTCTATCACCAGACTATGTCGACCCTCGCCAGCACCGGCGAGCTCACGCCGGCCGAACTTGCCCAGCGTGTGCTCACGCTCAGCTATTTCCACCGTATCTCGGCAGACGATTACCGTGTGCTGCTACGTCACCTCATTAAGATCGACCATATCCAGGTCACCGAAGGTGGCGGGCTCATCGTGGGTCTCGCGGGCGAGCGCGTCATCAACAACTTTAAGTTCTACGCCGTGTTCCAGGAAAACGAGGAGTTTACCGTCCGGAGCGAATCGGCCGAGCTGGGCACGATTGTTAATCCGCCCCCGCCCGGTGAGCGCATCGCCATCGCCGGACACTGCTGGATTGTCGAGGAAGTGGACTGGAAGCGCCACACTGTCTTTGCCACGCAGGTCAAGGGCCGGGTGCCGGCCTACTTTGGCGACTGCCCCGGCGACATCAATACACACGTACTCGAGCGCATGCGCAAGGCGCTCAACGAGCACGCGACATATCCGTACCTCATGGGTAACGCACGGGCCCGCTTGGCGCAGGCTCGCCATACGGCCGAGATTTCGGGTGCGGGAACCAAGCCACTCATCAACCTGGGTGGCGACACCTGGGTACTCTTCCCCTGGCTGGGCAGTTACGCCTTTTTGGCACTCGAGCGCATGCTCAAGATTAAGTGTGCCGCGGAGCTGGGCCTTCGCGGACTCGACCCATCGCGCCCGTACTTTATGCAGTTTAAGATGAAGGCCGACGAGGAGACGTTCTTTGAGGTGCTCGCCGCCGAGGCCGAGAAGGACTTCAATCCCATCGAGCTCGTCTATCCCGGCGAGGTGCCTTATTTTGATCGCTACGACGAGTACGTTCCCGAGGAGCTCGTGCGCAAAGGCTTTGCCGAAGGCGTGCTCGACATCGAAGGCATGAAGCAGCGCGTTCTCGGCTGGCGCGACCACGCCTAAGACCAGTCTTTTTGGGACGGGGAGACCTATTTGTCGTGAAGAACGGTGCCGAGGAAGTCGGTGTCGAAGGGCACGGCTTCGGCAAAGGCGTAGTTGCCGTCGCTGGCGATGAGCAGGTAGTTCTCCTCGCCGCCGAACTCCGCATCGCCACATGGGACCACCCAGGCGTGGGCGAATACCTCGAGTGCCGTGGCAGCGCAATCGCGCAGGAACGTCACATCGCTCCCCTCGCTTGCGCTCACGATATTGGCAACGTAGACGCCACCGACATTTAGGCTGCCCCGCACCAAACGCAACGCTTCAACCGTCGCCAGCTCGCGTACGGGCTCGGCACCGCCAAAGCAATCGCTCACGACCACGTCGTAGCGACGATGGCCCACACTCGTCACACCCAGATACGAGCGAGCCTCAGCAGTAATCACCCGCAAGCGGTCGCCCACCGTGCGCTCCAGCTCGTCCAGATAGAACCAACGGCGCGCCAGGCGCGTAATCTCTCCGTCATACTCGATGACGTCCATGCGCAAGCCCTCGTGCGACATCAGGGCGAATTTAGGATAGGCAAACCCGCCGCCGCCCAGCATAAGCATACGGTCGATGCCGTGACCATAAGCGTCGCGCATCGCATCCTCGGACTCAAACACGTCGTCAAACGCACGATAGTACGCAAAGACGGGCTCGGCCCAACGCTCACCGACATAGCTCGCGCTTTGGTAGACGCCGCCTTGCACCAACACGCGAATCTCATCGCCGCCCTCATCGTGCACGCGTTTCACACGCGCCAACCCATTGCGGGTTCGCGCAACCTGCAGACAGGCAGCGCGAACAGCGACGGCGGCCGCACCAAGCGCCGCGGCTCCCAGAGCAACGCCGGCAACGACGCCGGCAGAAACACTTGGCTTGTTCATCTAGAGCTCCTTTTGCAGATAGAGTCCATGGTCGTAAAAACCCAAATGGCGATAGTACTCGCGTGTGCCAATCGCGCTGATCACGTTGATGCGCGCATAGCCCGCGTCCCGAGCAATATGGCACGCACGCTCTACGAGCAAACGCCCCAATCCATGGTGCTGGGCTGCCTGGCCTTGATCTCCCACGCGCGCCGCCATGCCATACACGTGCACCTCGCGAATCATCGCCTCGTCCGGTGTCGTCGGCAACTCATCCGCATGCGCGGCAACAAAAGCACGATCGGGCAGAGACAGACGCAAAAAGCCCGCGATCTTGCCCTGCGGCGTCACCCACTGCAAAAAGCGCTCGTGCGTCACCGGCGTCTCGTACGCCACTTCCTCGTCAAGGGTCAGCTCATGCAAGTCGGCGCCCGCCGTGCTAATCTCGCGATAGCGAATCTCACGCACTGTCGCGCCTTCCCCACGAGCCGACAAGCGGTTTTCAACGAGCTGACGCAGGTTGGGCTTCTTGTTGCCCACCATGATGTCGTCGGAGCTAAAGTCGCGGATCATGCGACTGATGCGGCAGAACGCCGGCGTCACCACGATGTCGTCGGCCAACACATCGAGCAGCTCTTCCTCGGTATAGGGACGCCACTCGCCGCGCTCATAGCAGCCCACCAGACGCGAGCCCTCGATGAGCGCGCACGGGTAGACCTTGACCTCGTCGGGCATAAAGGCCCCTTCGGTCATAAAGCGCTCGTAGTCGCGCTTGTCCCCCTCGGGTGTGGCGCCCAATAAGTTGAGCATAAAATGCGCATGGATCTTAAAGCCAAAGAGGCGCGCAAGCGAAAACGCCTGCTCGATCTGAGCCACCGAAATGCGACGCTCGTTGATATCGAGCAAATGCTGGTCGAGGCTCTGGATGCCCATCTGAATCTTGGTGCAGCCCAGACGACGAATGAGCGTGAGCGCCTGTGGCGTCACGGCATCGGGGCGGGTCTCGATAACGAGCCCCACCACGCGATGCTTCGCCGTCTCGTTGATGCGCTGCTGACGCTCAAGCTCCTCCATCGTTTCCGTCTGCCACTCGGCAGCCTCGCCCCATGGCGTACCGGGGCCGTACAGACGACGCACTGCGCGGTTATAGCCACCAACGACAGCATCCACACGCCCCTGCTCGTCGGCAACGCCGCTCGCAAGCTCGGCCTCGTCGGTCGCAATGCCGGCAGCCCGATAGCGCTCGCGGCGCTCTGTTACCACCGGCGGCAGGGCATCGGCGGGAGCGTCATCGAGCAGGCGCCCTGCCTCGGCACGGCTGATGCCCGGACGCGCCAACATGGGGTTTGCCGCCACACCGGCGACGGCATCGTCATTGAGCGCACGGAAAAGCTCCGACATAAACCACGTCTGATAGCCTTCCGGATAGTCGCTCCAGGTACCGCCGAGCACAATGAGCTCTATCTTGTCGGTCGCATGTCCCATCTGCGAAAGCGCAGTCAGACGAGCGCTCACCTGCAGATACGGGTCGAAGCAGTTTTGCTCCGCACGGGCGCACGCCGGCTCGGCGTGCAGATAGCTTTTGGGCATGCGCAGATCGTTGGGGCAAAACAGGCAATCGCCCGAGCATGGCCAGGGCTTGGTAATGACGGTAATGGTCGCCACGCCCGAGGCCGTTCGGCGCGGCTTCATACGCAGGACCTGCAGCAGTTGACGCTCCAGATCGGAATCGACATTCCACGCAGCCCACCGAACCGGCTCCTCACGTTTAACCCGCTGGTAGAACGGCAGCAGACGGCGCTTGGCCAAATCGCGTTTGTCGGCACCCTCACGGCGCGCCTCGGCATGTATCAGTTTGACGAGCGCTTTGTCGTCCACGGTCTCGCCGCGACGCAGAGCCTCGAGTATGTTCAAGATAATCTGTTCCATGTCCCCATTGTAAAGGCAAAGGCGCCGAAGCCCGTCACGGCTCCGGCGCCTCCATCAAAGAGCATGCCTATATGTACCGATCTCCGAAAACCGCATGTCACTCCGGATCAAACGACATGTCGCCCGAACCGACCTCAAAACGATACGTAGCAGACTTATCGCCGTTATCGAATTCAAGATTCAAAATGGTCTCGCCGTCGTAGCCAAGCGGAAGGAAATCGCTCTCAAAGTCGCCGCTGCCCAAGGTGAGGCTCGCCTTAAAGCCCGTCGAGTTCGGAACCGTCATCTCCACATCGCCCGAGCCCACACTCACGTCCATCGACTTCGCGGGGGCCTGGTAGAGCTCGAACGTCACATCGCCCGAACCGACCTCGGCATTCAGGGTATCGGTCACGGTGCCCGTAAACTCAACGTCTCCAGAGTCCAAAGTCAGGTTGAGGTCATGACACGCAATGCCCGCGACCGTCAGGTCACCCGATCCTACATTCGCTGTAATGCCCACCATGTTATCGGCAACTTCGCGCGGCAGTTCGACGGTAACCGTGCGGTCAATGGCGCGCTCGTCATCGCAATCGAACTGGCGAATCTTGAGCGTAGAGCCCTTGATTTCGGCCAGGTTCTGGGTTGCCGCATCGAAGGCAACGGTCCCCGTTGCCACGCGACCGCTTTCAATTACGCGCACTGGCCCGCTGGAGACGTGTTTGACCTCGACCGTGCCCGACGTCACGTCCAAGTCAAGCGATGTGAACGCGTCGGCATCAAAGGTTTCGCTCGAAAGCTGCTGAGGCTGAGCGGAATAGTTACCGCCATCCAAAAGATCGTCCTCGTCAACCGCATCGTCCATACCAGAGAAGCCGGATACAACATCGTCGAGATCCCACGGGCCATCAAAATGAATCAAAGTCCGCGAAGTGCCAAAGACAAGCCCGATGATGAGCACAAACGCTCCGATGCCAACGCCCAAGCGTACCTTGGATTCATGCGAAAGCTTCATCATTCATCACCCTCTTTGGCAATCGGGTCAGCGGTAGTCACGGTAGCCACGTCAGTATCAACCGGAGCGGAAACATCCTGAGCCCTAGCGACCACCGGCGCCGAACCAACCTGAATATCTCCGCGCGCCCAATCGCCATCGAGTGCACGCGCCACCCAGTGATAGATGGGAATCGTAAAGAAGATCAGCGCAGCAAAGGGGCCGGCACCAAACAGGAACATCAGCAAAAAGAACAGCAGCCAACACACGGCCCAATACGGGAACGACTGGAACGGGCCCTTCACCGGAGTCGAGCCAACTGCGCCGCCACTCGTCGCCTGCGCCGTAGCGGCATTAGCGGCCTGTGCACTCCAGCTTGCCGCTTGCGCCGCCTTGGCGGCGGCGTCACTCGCCTGTGTTGCCGCCTCGGTAGCTCGTGCCGCCGCCTCATGGGTGCGTGCGCGCTCTGCCGCCTCGGCCTCGCGCTGACGAGCGCGGTCCTCATTCTCAAACTCGATATCGTCCTCAATCTCATCGCTCGGATTGAGCAGCTCGTCCAGGCTCACGCCATAGAGCCTGGCGAGCGAGATCAGGTTCTCGGTATCGGGCGAGCTCTCCGCACGCTCCCATTTACTGACCGCCTGGCGCGACAGCCCTAGCTTTCGCGCCAGCCCTTCTTGGCTAAAACCCTTGCTGCGACGAAGGTCGGCGAGCCGCTGCGCAGTTTCTACATTCATGGTTCCTCCTATGTGATGCCAGCCGTGCCGCCGGACCGTTTTTGTTCTTAAGGCGCCTTGCACAGTTAAAAATCTATCCGCCACCGCCAAAAGCATGCCACCTATTCTAGTGAGATTTTTGACAACCGGCGGTTGCGGGCACATATGAGCTGCGGAAATGTGTCCAAACAAAGCAATGACCCACGGCTCGGTTGTCCCCGTTGCGGCGTTAACGGTAGTATGGTCGTACTGTTTATTCCGCACCGCCAACGGAGGGAGTTCCGCGCCGTGAACCGCGATTTCGCCTCATCGCTCATCCAGCTCAACAATACGTTCTATCGCGAGCACTCCGCTTCCTTTTCCGATACGCGCCAGGCCCCGTGGCCCGGCTGGGTGCGCACCATGGACATCGCGCTCGGGCAGCTCAACGCCGCCACGATCGAGCATCCCGTCCGCGTCTTCGATCTTGCCTGCGGCAATATGCGATTCGAGAACTTTGCCGCCGGCGGCGCACTTGCCGCCAAGGGCGTCGACGGCGCAAACCCCTCGGCAGATGCCAGCTGCCCGTTTGAGTTCTATGGTGTCGACTCGTGCCAAGACCTGGCTATCGATGCACATGGCCACGCGCTTCGCATTCCCAACCTGCACTTCCAGGAACTCGACGTGCTCGACGCCCTCATGAAGCTCAACCCCGCCGAGACGCCCGACGTGCTTTTCGACGCCCCGCTCGCCGACATCTCGGTCTGCTTTGGCTTTATGCACCACGTGCCGTCGTGCGAGTACCGCGTACGCGTACTCGACGCCTTGGTGCGGCAGACGCGCCCGGGCGGCATCATCGCCATCAGCTTTTGGGAGTTTATGAACGACGAGCGCATGGCGCGCAAGGCCGTTCGAGCCGAAGCCCGCGCCGAGCTCACCCCGCCGTTTGAGGGTTACGATTCCGCGCAGTTTGAAGCCGGCGACCACCTCATCGGCTGGCAAAACGACCGCCACGCCTACCGCTATTGCCATCACTTTGACGATCAGCAGATCACCGACCTGGTGCGCGGCGTCCGTACGTTCTACAAGAGCGGCGAGGTCCCCGTGCGCGAGCTTGAGCGCTTCCATGCCGACGGTCGTAGCGGCGAGCTCAACCGCTATGTGATTCTCAAGCGCCTGTAGGCACCGACGACTCGCCGCCGAGCCGCACCACATCTTTCGGGCAATCTATGCCCGCCCTTTTCAACCCATTGACGGAACGCGCGGCCATGCGTTTCGCATTTATGACCAAGGAGCCTCATGGGAGCCGTCCACGTTCGCACGCCTAAGAACTTTGTGCTCGAGGAGCGCCTGGAGCGCTACGCCGATGCGATCGAGACGAACCCCGAGGCTTATGCCGGAGATTGGCGCGAGGCTTGCGCGCCAGCTGGCAGCAAGCCCTTCGAACACCTTCACCTGGATCTTGGCTGTGGCAAGGGAACCTATCTGGTCGAGCGCGCCCACCGCGAGCCCGACACCCTCTTTATCGGCATGGACCAGGAGCCCATCTGCATCGCCTATGCCGCGCAGAAAATCTGCGAACAGGGGCTATCCAACGCACTCGTCCTGCCCCGAGGCGCCGCATCGCTGCCACAGCTGTTTGCCGCAGGCGAGCTCGATGCCATCACCATTAACTTTCCCACGCCGCAGCCCAAGGCCAAGTACGCTAAAAAACGACTCGTCCATGTCGACCATCTGATGCTCTACCGCCCGCTCTTTTCAGCCGGCGCTACCGTCACGCTGCGCACCGATAGCAAGCCGTTGCGCGATTACGCCCTGGGACAGTTTGCCGCGGCCGGCTACGATACGCTTTGGGTAAGCGACGACGTCCGCCGCGACCATCCCGAGCACCCCGAGACCGAATATGAATGCCGCACGCGCGAGATGGGTGCCGCCGTCTATGGCATTTGCGCCACACCCGGCGCGCAGCCCAGCGATGAACAGCTCGCGGCGGGCCGCGCGCAGGAGCAAAGCCTTGCCTGCTACCTGCCCGAAAACCTCGATGCGCTCACCTATGTACCTCTGGGCATGGAAGAGGCCGTCGAGAACTTTAGAAACCGCGCCCGCAAAAGCAAGAAGCGCCTGCCGCAGGAGTCCTAGGGGCTTCTGATGGTCGCGGCGTCGGCAAACAAGTGAAAATAGGCGTCAGCGAACGACCCTCAAACCTAAGTGAGTAGACTTTTTTGCAATAGCCAAGCACAACCCGCATAACGAAAACTAAAACCGCAGGTAGAGCTCTTGCGCAAAAGCCATGTGCTCGCGATATTGCAAAAAGTCTACTCACTTAGCTGGCAACTGCACCAAACGGCTGGGCAGAACGCCCATTTCCTGCATTTTCTCGCGCGCTGGCACCCCGCGCCGCTGCTACGCCATAATAGTTGGCGGACAAACGGCGAGAGAAAGCAACCACATGGCACAGACCACGACAGATACTTCCGCCAGCACCGTTTCTGGCGCCGGCGCCGCCAGCTCGTTCTCGGGCGGCACGGGAACCGAAGCCGAATTCGGCTCGCTCGGCGCGCTCTCCCCCACCTGGTGGGAGCCCGAGGATGGTAGCGAGCCCGAACCATGGCTCACGCCCGATCAGGCCTTCGAACGCTTCTTTGAATGGACAAGCGACCGCGGTATTGAGCTGTGGGACCACCAGGAAGAGGCCCTCATGGATCTAGCCGCCGGTGACCATGTCATTTTGGGAACACCGACCGGATCGGGCAAGTCGCTTGTCGCGCTAGGCATGCTCTTTATGGGCATGGCACAGGGCAAGCGCTGTTATTACACGGCCCCCATCAAGGCTCTGGTCAGCGAAAAGTTTTTCGACCTTGTGCAGGTGCTCGGCCGCGATAACGTCGGCATGATCACCGGCGACACGCATATCAACACCAAGGCGCCCGTCATCTGCTGCACGGCAGAAATCCTTGCCAACGATGCACTGCGCGAGGGCGAGGGCGCCGACGTGGGCTGCGTCGCCATGGACGAGTTCCACTATTTTGCCGACCCCGACCGCGGCTGGGCCTGGCAGGTGCCACTGCTCACCCTGCCTCACACGCAATTCATGCTCATGAGCGCCACGCTCGGCGATGTCACTGCCATCGCCGCCTCACTCGAGGAACACACCGGCGCTACCTGCGACTTGGTCGTCGATGCCCCACGCCCCGTGCCGCTGAGCTACGACTACGTGACGACCTCCCTCGAGGGCACCGTCGAGCTCGCGATGCGCGGCGGAGAGGCCCCGCTCTATATCGTGCACTTTAGCCAGGATGCCGCCCTTGCGACGGCACAGTCGCTCGCCAACTTTGGCATTGCCAGCAAGGAGCAGCGCGAGGCCATCAAGGAGGCGGCCAAGGGCACGAGCTTCTCGACGGCCTTCGGCAAGATCCTCAAGCGTTTGCTTGGCTGCGGCGTCGGCGTGCACCACGCCGGTATGCTGCCGCGTTATCGTCTGCTGGTCGAGCGTTTGGCGCAGCAGGGCCTGCTGCCCGTCATCTGCGGCACCGATACGCTCGGCGTCGGCATCAACGTACCCATCCACACCGTGGTGCTCACCGCGCTCACCAAGTTCGACGGCTACAAGATGCGTCGCCTGCGCGCCCGCGAGTTCCATCAGATTGCCGGTCGCGCCGGCCGCTCGGGCTTCGATACCGAGGGCATGGTCATCGCCGAGGCCCCGGAGCACGAGATCGAGAACGCCAAACTCATGGCCAAGGCGGGCGACGACCCCAAGAAGCTCCGCAAGATTAAAAAGAAGAAGGCCCCCGAGGGCTTTGTCACCTGGAACAAGCAGACCTTTGAGCGCCTGATCGAGACGCAGCCCGAGACGCTCAAGCCGCGCCTTCGCATCACGCACTCCATGGTGATTAGCGTGGTCGAGCAGGGCGGCGATGCCCGAGCCCGCGTACACGACCTCATCGAAACAAGCCTGCAGACCCCTGAGGAAAAGGCAAAGCTCGAGGTTCGTGCCGACG
Source organism: uncultured Collinsella sp. (assembly GCA_958448275.1). Taxonomy (GTDB): domain Bacteria; phylum Actinomycetota; class Coriobacteriia; order Coriobacteriales; family Coriobacteriaceae; genus Collinsella. The sequence goes on along the minus strand of CAUDDF010000027.1, from coordinate 12,979 downwards.
AGATCTTCGCCACGCTCATCGATTCCGGCGTCGTCGTTCGCACCGAGGTGCCGCCCGCGCCCGACGCCCCGACTGACGCCGCGCCAGACATCGACTATGCACTGACGGTCGATCTGCCCGAGGACTTTGCGCTCGACCAGCCGCTCTCGCCGTTTTTGCTTGCCGCGCTGGAGCTGCTCGACCCCGAGAGTGAGACCTATACCATGGATCTGATCTCGATGGTCGAGGCAACGCTCGAGGACCCCAAGCAGGTATTGCGCGCGCAGGAGCGCGCCGCGCGCGACCGCGCGATGGCCGAAATGAAGGCTGACGGCGTCGAATATGAGGAACGCCTGGAGCGCATCCAGGATGTCACCTACGAAAAGCCGCTCGAGGACTTGCTCGATGCCGCCTTCGACAAGTACTGCCAAGAAGTACCTTGGGCCAACGACTACCAGCTCTCGCCCAAGAGCGTCCTGCGCGACATGCTGGAGAGCGCGAGCGACTTTAAGGGCTATATCCAAAAGCTCGGCATCGCCCGCTCCGAGGGCATTTTGCTGCGTTACCTGGCAGAGGCCTACCGTTCACTCGACCGCACCGTGCCCATCGAGAAGCGCGACGAGCGCCTGCGCGACATTATCTCGTGGCTGGGCTTTGTGGTGCGCTCGGTGGACTCGAGCCTGGTGGATGAGTGGGAGAACGCCGGCAACCCGGCAGCCCTCGATGCTGCGCCGCCGCAGGGCATCGACGAGGTCGTGGCGGACCGTCGCGGCTGCACGCTATTGGTGCGCAACGCGCTCTTCCGCCGCGTGACCCTTGCCGCCCGCGAGCACGTTCGCGACCTGGGCGAGCTCGACGACGACTGGGGCATGAGCGAGATCCGCTGGCAAAAAGCACTCGACGCTTACCACGAGCAGCACGAGGAAATCCTCACCGACGGAGATGCCCGCAGCGCCGCGATGTTTTCCATTGACGAGTCCGACGAGAAGACCGCGCACGTATGGCACGTGCACCAGATCTTTGCCGACGAGGATGGCGACCACGATTTTGGCATCATGGGCGATGTCGATCTGGACGCCACGCAAGACGGCGGCGAGGTCATCTTCAAAAACTACCGCGTCGGCTTTATCGAGGACCTGCTCGAGGACTAGCCGAACATACTGGAACGAAACGAAGCGGGGCCGCTGGCAATATAGCCAGCGGCCCCGCTTTTGCGCTATACGCTATGCCTTACTCGGCACCCTCGACCTCATACGAATCCGCCTCGGCTGGCTCATCGTTTGTCTCTGTCGCAGCCCCGCGCGCCTCGTCAAACGCGGCCTTCATGGTCTTGTTGCCCCACGTGAGCTTGCGAATGGTAAGATCGTCCGCCTTCTTGTTGGCTAGGCGCAGATTGTTCTCGGAGGACAGCAACGCCTCCTTGGTTTTCTGCAGGTGGCTAATCGTCTTATCGATCTCATCGATCGCCGTTTGGAACTTGCGGCTCGCGATCTCGTAGTTGCGGCCGAAATCATTCTTGAACTTTTCCATCTTGGCTTCGAAGTTCGTGACGTCGATATTCTGCTGCTTGTACTCCGCCAGCTCCTGCTTATAGCGCAGCGAACCCATGGCGGCGTTGCGCAGCAGCGTGATCATGGGAATGAAGAACTGCGGGCGGATCACGTACATCTTCTCATAGCGGTAACTCACGTCGACTATCCCTGCGTTATAGAGCTCGCTTTCGGGCTCGAGCAGTGTGCAGAGCACCGCGTACTCACAGCCTTTCTGGCGACGATCGTGATCGAGTTTCTTAAAGAAGTCCTCGTTTTTGTGCTTGGTCGCGGTCTCGTCGTTCTCGTTTTTCATCTCGAACATAATCGAAATGACCTCGTTACCGCTTGCGTCGCACTCGCGGAAGATAAAGTCGCCCTTGGTGCCCTCGGACGCATCGTTATCCTTCTCGAAGTACGCGTTAGGAAACGCCGTCATGCGCAGACGGTTGAACTCGGTCTCGCAGTGCTGCTCGAGCGACTCGCCCACCATCTTGGTGGACAGGCGGACCTTCATGTCCTTAAGGCGCTCAATCTCTTCGTCCTTGTAGCGAATCAGGTCATCGCTCGCGCGCTTGGCCTGCGCAAGCTCGAGCTCGTGTGCCGCCTTGACCTGTTCCTCGCGAGAATCGCGCACCGCCAGCTCGCTCGTCAGTTTGGCACGCGCCTCATCGCGCTCTCGCTCCGCCGCGGCGACCGCCTCTGACAGGTTCATTTTTGCCATCAGTTCCTGCTCGCGCAGCTGGGCACGCAGGCCCTCGGCCTCTTGCTCGGACTGAGCCTTTGCGGCGGAAAACTTCTCTTGCACCTTCGCGCGATAGTCAGCAAGCGCGCGCTCGGCCTCGCTGCGAGCGGCATCGAGCTCACGCTGCGACTCTGCCGCGGCAGCGGCAAGCGCCATCTCCTGGGCCTTGTCCGCCGCGGCAAGCCTGGCCTGCAGCTCGGCAATCTGAGCGTCGCGTGCAGCTAAATCGTTTTGAGCAGCGTTGCGCGCCGCCGACTCGGCAAGCTTTGCTTCGTCATCTTTGCGCCCAAGCTGCGCACGCAGGCTATCAATCTCACGCTGGAGTTCGGCATTCTCTTTTTGAGCATTGGCTCGTGCCTCAACCGCCGCGCGCTGGCTTGCACTCTCGCGCTCTGCGGCAGCGCCCTCGAGCTTAGCGCGCAGCTCGGCAAGCTCAGCATCGCGCTTGGCAACCTCTTGCGCCAGTTTCTGATCCGCAGTGTTCTTCTGCTCGACAAGCTGGGCATTGCGCTGAGACTTTGCCTGTTGCAAGGCAGCCGTCGAACGCGAGCGCTCAAGCTCCAGCGCCTGCTCACCCTCACGCTGGACTGCCTTCACACGCTCATCCAGGTCGCGCGAGAACTCGGCATCGCGCACCTGCTTGACGATATCCGCATAGCCGGATGCATCGACCTTAAAAACTTCGCCGCAATGCGGGCACTTGATCTCGTTCATAGCAGCTCCTCGATGGACGCAAATATCAACCGGCTACACTCTACCGCGCCGCGCGGACAAAAAAGGCGCCGCCGCCATAATGGCAACGGCGCCAGAACCACCACAAAGGTGCCTGTCCCCTTTGTGGTGGCTCTGGCGCCCTATAACCCAAAGAAGCTAAGAATCTGATCGCGGCTTACGGGCTTGTACTCGTTGGCATCGAGACCGACATCGTAGCGAAAGATAGGGCGCTCGCGATCGCGGTTGCGTGCGTTGGCGCGGTCACCTCTGCTGTGGATATGCCCATGCAGCATAATGGCGCCACGTGCCTTGCCGTTCCAGCTGAGCATGGGGTAGTGGCTCATAACCAGACGATGGCCCTTGGCATAGCCGGGAGCAATCTCCAGGTAATCGCGCACGTCTTCCCAAATCCGCGGTACGTCGGAATCTTCCCAGTCGCCGTCATGGTTACCGCGGATGAGCGTCACGTTCTGGCATTCGATACGCTCGCGCAGGCGCACCGCCTCCGCCAGGGGCAAACGATAGGTAAAGTCACCCAGAATATAGAGGCGGTCGTCCGCAGCCACGCACTCATTGATGGCATCGATGACCTTGCGGTTCATCTCCTCGACCGAGCCAAACGGCCGGTCCATGTCGTGCAAGATATTCGTATCGCCCAGGTGCAAGTCGGCGGTAAACCACATCATCGTCTGTGTCCTCATTTCGCAACGTGTTCAACTCGTGCTAAGTATACAGACGCAGCGATGCGGCGGTTATCCAAAGAGCCCGCCGAACAGTCCGCGGCGGCGCTTGTCTTGCTTTTTCGAAGCGTCACCCTAAGTTTTCTTGTCCCGCCGTTTCTTACGGTCCTGTTCCAGATCATCGTCGTCGAGCAGCAGATCCCACTCAAACGGATCATCCGTCAAATCGAACAGGTCATCGTCGTCAAACATGGCCGCCTCCATTGCCGACTAGCGGGCATCCACCACATAGAGGCCAACGCGCACCTGGTGCCACGGGCTGCGCTCGGGGGCAACCTGTTGCACGCGGGCCTCAAATACGTCCTCGTGGCCGTAATACATCATCAAGGACAGCGGGCCGACCTCGTTTCCCGGAACGTAGCCAAGTTTGGTCTTGCCATAGTAGATCGCAACTGCCTCGGGGTCATGGGGATTATCGCGCTCGGCACACAGCGTCAGCTTATCGCCCGCTTTAAGATCGCCCAGGACCAAGGCGCCATCGGCATACTGAAATCCTGCAATGTGAAATGACAGAAGAACACGTGAAGGCTCGTACATAGCAGCTCCTCTAACGGCCGGATAAACCGGTGTGTAACCTTATTGAGAAGTCTACGGTCCCGCGCGGACACAAATACATCCTGTCTGCGTCCTTCAATCGTTTGCCTCAACGCTTGCGCGACAGAACGCTTGCAGATAAGATAGGAACACGGATGGCACCCGTTGCCGCGGGTCTTGCCAACTCCGATACACGTTTTCATCGTGAGAAGTGGCCGTCTTCGCTTACGCGGGGGCGGCTATTTCATTCGGCCGATAAACAGACCGAGTTCGATAGCCGCAATCAACAACGCCAATAACGAAATAACATCGCTTACGTTCATACCAAATCCCTTCTAAAGGGAGTTGGCCCATCCGTGCTCCATAACAGTAGTCTAACGCAAAATGCAGGTAATAGGAACACTTGTTCGTATTACCTGCGCCCTTTTCTAATGCACAAACATGCGCACGAACTTGTGCTTCCAGCTTGCGTAGGGCGCATACCGAAACGGCACGTCCAGCCAAGTTGCCTTGTTCACGATGCTCTTCTTGTGGCTAAACGTATCGAAGCTCTCGCGTCCATGGTACTGCCCCATACCGCTCGCGCCCATGCCGCCAAAGCCCATATGGCTCGTAGCCAAGTGCATGATCGTGTCGTTGACACAGCCGCCGCCAAAGGGCACGTAGCGCACAAAGCGTTGCTGAACCGAACGGTCCTGGCTAAAGATATACAGGGCCAGCGGCGTCGGACGATCCGTAATAAACGTCTCGGCCTCGTCTAGGCTCTCAAACGTCAGCACCGGCAAGATGGGACCGAAGATCTCCTCCTGCATCACGGCGTCATCGGGGGTCACGCCGTCTAGGATCGTCGGCTCAATCTTGAGCGACGACTCGCGCGCCGTGCCTCCCAGCACGACCTTATCGGGATCGATCAGCCCGCGCACACGCGCAAAATGCTTGGCGTTGACGATATGCCCGTAGTCCTCGTTATCGAGCGGATGCTCGCCAAACATACGGCGGGCCTCTTCCCTGATGAGGTCCAGCAGCTCGTCGTGCACGCGCGCATCGACCAGCAGGTAGTCGGGCGCCACGCAGGTCTGCCCCACGTTGAGCCATTTACCAAAGGCGATACGCCGCGCCGCAACCTTCAAGTTTGCCGTCGCATCCACGATGCAGGGGCTCTTGCCGCCCAGCTCAAGCGTCACGGGCGTGAGGTTTTTACTCGCGCGCTCCATGACGAGCTTGCCGACCGGAACGCTACCGGTAAAGAAGATCTTGTCCCAGCACTCATCGAGCAACGCTTCGTTCTCGGCGCGCCCGCCCTCGACAACCGTCACCAGGCGCGGATCAAATGCCTCTTCACAGATTTGCTTGAGCACCGCGCTCGATGCCGGAGCATAGGCACTCGGCTTGATGACCACGGTATTGCCCGCGGCAAGGGCGCCGGCGAGCGGCTCGAGTGTTAGCAAAAACGGGTAGTTCCACGGAGCCATGATGAGCGTGACGCCATAGGGCACGGCTTGCGTTTTGCACGCGCTCACGGCGTTGGCAAGGTCACACGGACGCAGGCGCGGACGACTCCATCGAGCCACGTGAGCGATCTGATGACGAATCTCGGAAAGCGACGTGCCGATCTCGCACATATATGCCTCGTCATGCGACTTTCCCAAATCGGTCTTGAGTGCATGGGCAATATCGGCCTCGTGCGCCCGTACCGCATCGCGTAAACTCACGAGCGCGCGACGTCGGGCATCAACATCAAACGTAGCGTGCGTTTTAAAGTAAGTGCGCTGATCGCCGACGATGCGCGCAATTTCCTCGGTGTTCATGGCACCCTCCTAGTTCTCGTCCTCAAACATACCACCCGCGACGACCTCGTACATACGCTCGAGCTCCAAGCGGTCCATCAAAAGCGGAACGGGGTACAGCGGATTGGCCTCGGCATCGGCATGCGCCGCCATCTCGGGAATGTCGGAGCGGCGAATGCCCGAGACATATTTGGGGATTCCCAGGATCTCGTTCATGCGGTCGACCCAATCGAAAAAGGCCTCGGCCGCAAGACTATCCTGCGCGGTAGCCGGCGCAATGCCCGCCATGCGAGCAAGATCGGCAAGCTTGGGGGCGGCGGCGTCACCATAAGCGCGAAGCATGTGCGGCAGGATGATCGCGTTGGCCAAACCGTGCGGAATTCCGTATCGGCCGCCCAGACTGTGCGCGATGGCATGCACATATCCGACATAGGAGCGGGTAAACGCAACGCCCGCCTTATACGCCGCCGAAAGCATATTGCGACGAGCGCGCATGTCGTCACCATGCTCATAGGCCTCGAGCAAATTGTCGTGGATAAGCTGCACCGCCTGTCGCGCCATCTTGCGCGTATAGGGCGTGGTGCTTCGCCCGATAAAGGCCTCAACGGCATGCGTCAGGGCGTCCATGCCCGTCTGCCCCGTAATGGAAGCGGGCAAGCCGCACGTAAACTCGGGGTCGTGGACTGCAAAACGCGGGATGAGCACAAAGTCGTTAATGGGGTATTTGTAGTGCGTCTCGTCATCGGTGATAACCGCCGCGAGCGTGACTTCGCTTCCCGTACCGGCGGTAGTGGGAACCGCAATAAGCAGCGGCAGGAGACGATGAATCCGCAGTAGGCCGCGCATCTTGTTGATGGGCTTGTTTGGCTGCGCAATGCGTGCGCCCACGCCCTTGGCACAGTCCATGGCCGAGCCACCGCCAAAGCCGATAATGGCCTGGCAGGCGCTCTCTCGATACAGGGACGCCGCTTCTTCCACGTTTGAAACCGTGGGGTTTGCACGCGTTTCGGCATAGACCGTAACGCCAATCCCCCTGCATGCGAGCGCCGTCTCGAGCGGTGCCGTGAGCCCCAGACGGGCAATGCCGGGATCCGTCACGATAAGGACCTTCTGGATCGAGCGCTTTTGAAGCACCGCGGGCACATCCTCGGCATGCTCTAAAATGCGCGGCTCGGTATAGGGCAGGATCGGCAATGCAATGCGAAAAACCGTCTGATATGTTCGGCACCAGGCACGACGGGCTAGATGCATAAAGGAAACTCCTTCATTTGTTGATAGGTCAACATTTGCTCGCCCGATTGTACTCAGCGGCGGTCAAAGACGGCCTGCCAATCGTTAATCAATCAACATCTTCATATCTCAAAATTGTTTTATTAAAAATCATTCCTAATAGGCTTCACATTTGGTTGCATTTATGGATAATAGAACTCGTCAAGACGCACGTCCGGAGAGGGCCCTTACGGGACCGGACGAGCGCACAATCGCCATAGATCGAAAGGATCGAATCATGAAGTTTGTTTGCCCCGTTTGCGGTTATGTGGAAGAGTTCGACGGCGACCAGCTGCCCGAGGACTTCAAGTGCCCCCAGTGCGGCGTTCCCGGTTCTCGCTTCCTGAAGCAGGAGGAGGGTCAGCTCGAGTGGGCTGCCGAGCACGTCGTGGGCGTCGCCAAGATGGAGGGCGTCTCCGAGGACATCGTTGCCGACCTGCGCGCCAACTTTGAGGGCGAGTGCTCCGAGGTCGGTATGTACCTGGCCATGGCGCGCGTCGCTCATCGCGAGGGCTATCCCGAGATCGGCCTGTACTGGGAGAAGGCTGCCCACGAGGAGGCCGAGCACGCTGCCAAGTTCGCTGAGCTCCTGGGCGAGGTCGTGACCGACTCCACCAAGAAGAACCTCGAGATGCGCGTTGAGGCCGAGAACGGCGCCACCGCCGGCAAGACCGATCTTGCTAAGCGCGCCAAGGCCGCTGGCCTCGATGCCATCCACGACACCGTGCACGAGATGGCTCGCGACGAGGCTCGCCACGGCAAGGCTTTCGCCGGCCTGCTCAAGCGCTACTTCGGCTAAGCCAGCAACCTGAGACATAACCTCTAGCTCGATGAGGCCCGGACCGCATGGTTCGGGCCTTTTTCGTGCCTCACAAACTTGTTAACTACCTGAAATAGGACCGCCTTCGGCATCGGCTTCTCGTCAAAAACTAAGTGAGTAGACTTTTTGGAACTTGCCGAGCAGACCATCCATATCACTTTATAAAGCCGCAGGTAAATGCCTTGTTGCAAAACGACCTAGTCGCCAAAGTGCCAAAAGTCTACTCACTTAGATTCGCAGCCGTCCACGATCGAGCCATTTTGTGTCTAGCGGGCATCTTTCCGTCGATTACTCCCAATTTTGTCCAGTCAACGAATAGTTCAGACCTGAGTAATGTCTCAGCCCTTTGCTCATCTGAGCTTTTATCACGATATTCAGCATCGAGCATCCTGCATATGGCCTTAACGATCGCGCGGAATCTATCCTCATCCGATATCTGTCTGTGTGTAAGGAGAAGCACATCGTAGCCCATGGCCTGAAGGGCCGTCATGCGGTCAGCGTCACGCAAGCCATCCCCTGCGCGTCCGTGCGAGGCCTTTCCCTGACATTCAATGGCCACCTGTCGCCTACCGTCCGGCGAAGAAAGAAGTAGGTCGATATATACACGGGACTTTCCCACAATCGCTCGAGCACTTGTGCTTAACGTCACTTCGACATTGAGCTCTATGCCGCAAAACCCTTCGCCTCCCAGGGCTCGCGGCAGTCCAAGCAACAAAAACGCCTCGACCTCAAAAGGCGACGCGGCACCCAATGGAACGAGTTGCGATACCGCCATAAATCTATTGCCGTAACGCATCCCGCAAACATCTGAACAAAAACGGTCAAGGTCTCCGCCCAAAACCAAAGCGTCTCGACGCCATAAATTTGAGGCGATGCCGTCCTCGGACGGGCAGCGCACCCAACCGAACGTTGTCGAAATCGCGCCCGAATCAATTGCACGCGAAAGATCCGCCTCAAGTGCCGCCGGCAGGGCACACACCGCAAACAAGCCACACATCTCCGCCAATACCAAAAGAAGCTGAAGATCCGTCAGATGCCGCGACATGATGAATGTCGTCAGTAGAGGAGATGTAACCAAAAACCCATGCTCCGTTTCCAGCACGGATTCCCTGGGGAGCTCACCAAGAAACAGCCGCTGCCTGATACTGGCAGGACAAGTCCGCTTGTTTCTCGTCCGGACCAATGTATACAACGGAAAGCTTAGCACAACCGCAGCCGTCGGGTTACGGGCAAGGTCATATCGCTGCCGGTCTTCTTCCGGCCGTGGAAGCGGCGGACACAAAGCGCGGACTTGAGGAGGCAAACGCCAGTACCTAAAAGCCGATATGTCACAAAGTAGATCCTTCATAGGCACAGGAAAACACGAATTTCAACCCAGTCAGTCACGTATTGGCGCGAACGCACCAAAAATGGCGCCGAACGGACTGCCAAGTTTTCAACAGCACTCCCCAACTGGCCAAAAGCTTGCCGAGAGCTGGACGAAGCCCTGTTGAAAACCCCATTTTTTTCTCATGCAGGAGCTTTGCGCGGCAAGTGAGTAGACTTTTTTGAACATCCCGAGCAGGCCGGTCATCCTGCTTTTCAAAACCGCAGGTAGATAGCTTGTTACAAAACTGCCTGGTCGCCAAAGTGCTAAAAGTCTACTCACTTAGGTTGCAGAGTGCCCCCCCCCATTAGCTGCAATTCCAAGCTAGTTAGCACTTTTGGACTCAGATCGTCATACTGAACAAGAATTTGAGTTGAGTTTTCAGGGACAGATGCGCCATCGGCACACCAAAAACAGTCACCAATATCGATAAAAGGGATGCTCGAGCGCGTGAGGGCCCGTGCAAAAGTGCTTCCGCCCGCTCCACGCTCCGCAACCACGATACAGTAAAGGCCCGCGTCTGCATGCTCGATCGAGACTTCCCCTGCCGGAAACGCCTTCCGCACAAGCGCCGCCAGGCCATCGCGCGCCTCGCGAGCGCGCACGCGCACGCGGTTCACATGTCGCTCGTAATCACCCGATTCCAGCAAACGAGCCAAAGCGACCTGGTCAACAGAGCTAACCGACGAGGCGTAAAAACCAAGGTTGCGCCTAAACCGCTCCATTAGCTCATCGGGCAACACCATGTACGCTAGACGCAACGCCGATGACAGGCTCTTCGAAAACGTGTTGGTGTAAATAACCGACTGGGCGGCATCGATCGATGCGAGCGCAGGAATCGGCTTGCCAGCAAGGCGAAACTCACAATCAAAGTCATCTTCGATGAGATACCGACCTGGTCGCTCGGCGGCCCAGCTCAGAAGCGCATAGCGACGCGCAATGCTCGTCACAAGGCCGGTCGGATACTGATGGGACGGCATCAGGTGAAGGACATCGGTCCCGCTTTTCTGCAGAGTGCTCAAGTCCACGCCCTCATCATCCAACGGGATATGTCGAACTTGGCAGCCCATAGCCTGATAGATACGCGTCAGACGCAAATAGCCCGGATCCTCAACCGCATACACCTTGTCCGCGCCAAGCAACTGAACCAACATGGTATCGAGCAGCTGGGCGCCCGCACCGATAACGATGTTGTTGGGGTCGACATTCATACCCCTTGTCCCGTGCAGATGGTGAGCAATTGCGCGTCGCAGCCGAGCAGTGCCCTGCGCCGGTGCGGGCGAAAAGATTTCGCGCTCGTCTTCGGATGCCAGCGTCGCCCGTAGCGCGCTTTGCCAAAGCCGCGCCGCCTCCAAAGCAGAAGGAGAAAGCGCATCGAATCGCTCGACCTGTCCGTTGACATCATGCACGCTGGGGCCCACAGAGACGGCATCTCGGTCGATGCCCTCCGCAGCCGAAGCCAAAACCGGTGCATCCGGAAGCTCGCAAGCGTAGTAGCCACGACGTGGTATTGAGCAAATATAGCCCTCAGCGAGTAACTGGCTATATGCATTCTCGATGGTAATAACACTGATTCCCAGATGACTGGCAAAGGCGCGCTTAGACGGCAAATGCTCCCCCGCCACAATGCGTCCAGCTACGATATCATCTCGAATTTGCTGGTAAACATACTCATAGAGCGATGCTTCGCCGCGTTTTTCCAAATTGTAGTCAAGCATGAGCCTATCACCTGACCTTATTAAGTCATTCAATCTGGTATTAGTCTGACCTTGTAATTATCTCGAAAACTGAGTATTTTGTCATACCCAGCTCCCCGATAGGATGTTCCGTCAAGCAATGCACATGCCAACCAAGGGAGCAACCATGGCAGAACAGACCAGCAAGGCCGATCGCGTCAAACTCAATCGCGAGCTCGCGCAGATGCTCAAGGGCGGCGTCATCATGGACGTTACCACGCCCGAGCAGGCACGCATCGCCGAGGAGGCAGGCGCCTGCGCCGTCATGGCCCTCGAGCGCATCCCGGCCGACATCCGTGCCGCAGGCGGCGTCTCGCGCATGAGCGACCCCAGGATGATCAAGGGCATCCAGGAGGCCGTCTCCATCCCCGTCATGGCCAAGTGCCGCATCGGTCACATCGTCGAGGCGCAGGTCCTGCAGGCCATCGAGATCGACTACATCGATGAGTCCGAGGTTCTCTCCCCTGCCGATGACGTCTATCACATCGACAAGACCCAGTTTGACGTGCCGTTTGTCTGCGGCGCCCGTGATCTGGGCGAGGCGCTGCGCCGTGTTGCCGAAGGCGCCACGATGATTCGCACCAAGGGTGAGCCGGGTACGGGCGACGTCGTTCAGGCCGTGCGTCACATGCGCAAGATCCAAAAGCAGATCCGTGACGTTGTTGCCCTGCGCAACGACGAGCTCTTTGAGGCAGCCAAGCAACTGCAGGTTCCGGTCGAGCTGGTGCGCGAGGTCCATGCCACGGGTAAGCTTCCCGTCGTGAACTTTGCCGCCGGCGGCGTAGCGACCCCCGCCGACGCCGCGCTGATGATGCAGCTGGGCGCCGAAGGCGTGTTTGTCGGCTCGGGCATCTTTAAGAGCGGCGACCCCGCCAAGCGCGCAGCCGCCATCGTCAAGGCCGTGGCAAACTTCACCGATGCCAAGCTCATTGCCGAGCTTTCAGAGGACCTGGGCGAGGCCATGGTGGGCATCAACGCCGACGAGATCGAGATTATCATGGAAGAGCGCGGGCGCTAGTCCAGCAGAAAGGATCGCACATGAGCGATTATGCAGACCAAACGGTCGCCGTGCTGGCGGTCCAAGGCGCATTTGCCGAGCACGAGGCAAGACTATCCGAGCTGGGCGCGCGCTGTATTGAGCTGAGGCAGGCGGCTGATTTAAAGCAGGACTTTGACCGTCTGGTACTTCCCGGCGGCGAGTCTACCGTTCAAGGGAAGCTGCTAGATGAGTTGGGCATGCTCGAGGAGCTTCGCACCCGCATTGTTGAAGGCATGCCCGTCCTGGGCACCTGCGCCGGCCTGATTCTGCTGGCTCACGACCTTGCCGCCCATGACGATAAGGGCACGCCGCGCCTGGCAACCATGGATGTGCTCGTTGAGCGCAATGCCTACGGCAGGCAGCTCGGCAGTTTTCGAACCAAGGGGCAGGTAGCTGGCATCGACGGTGAAGTGCCGCTGACGTTTATCCGCGCGCCCCGCATCGTCGAGGTCCACGGCGACGCAAAGGCCTTAGCGAAAGTCGACGGCCGTATCGTCGCCGCGCGCCAGGGCAACCAGCTCGGCGTAACCTTCCACCCCGAACTCGACGAAGACACCCGCCTCCACGAAATGTTTCTACAAATGTAGGCATCGAAATCAACAAACAAAATGAGAGTGGATAATCTCCCACTTTGAGCTTGAATGCAGACTCAAACCGGGAGATTATCCACTCTCATGCTATGCAATCGTTGGGGACGTTCTTAAACGACTAGTCAAACAAG
>CAUDDF010000026.1:0-30246 GCA_958448275.1 uncultured Collinsella sp. | reverse complement strand
CGGCTGGGCATATCCCTGCTGCGGCATATATTGGGGAGGATACCCTTGTGGGTACGGTTGGTAGCCCATTTGCGCGACGTTTGGCATGGCCGCCGTCTGCTGCACGGCGCCTGTGTCCGGATCTGCCGAGCCTATCCCCTCCGGCATGTTTTGCACTGGGTTGCCCAGCGGTGTCTGGGGGTCTTGCATGGGAAAACTTCCAGGCTGCTGCATCTGCTGCGCCACGGGCTGCTGTGCAAACGTGCTGGATAGGGGATACGCCGGCTGCTCCGTCTCGGGGCGCACGGCGGCCCCTCGCCCTCCGGCGCGCTCGATTTCCTGTACGCGCTTGGGATTCAGGCTTACCGTGACCACGGTGCCGTTGCCCATGTTGTCCTCGATGGATACAGCGCCGCCGGCGTTTTCCAGGTACTCCTGCACCATGGGAAACCCGGCTCCGGTTCCGCGGATGTATCGTTTCATGTTGCTGTTTGCGCTGGTAACGCCAAAGTCGAACGCGCGCTCCTTGTCGTCGATCCCCGGTCCCTGGTCTGCGAATCGGATGGTGTCGCCGCCGTCTAGGATCGAGATGATGGGCTCTGCAAAGTGGGCGTGGATAAAGTTTTCGACAATCTCGCGGATAACCATGAGCGAGATGTGCCCGCCCTGTTCTTTCATGCACTGGTAGACGGTGTTGGTTGTCTCTTCCAGATAGGTGCGCACGTCCTTAGGTTCGATGACGATGACGCGCGGCGTCGACAGCATGTCGTCATAGACCGCGATGCGTGCGGCATACATGGCAGCCTGCGTTTTCGCAGCGGCCTGCTCTTCCTCGCCACGCTTTTCGCGCACGCCGGTGATGTGCTCGTTGTCGGGTGCCGGGTCTCCGGAATCGACCATGGTGTAAAAGTCGTCAGACATGCCGCTCGCAATCTTTCAAAAGGTTTCGAACAAATAGTAGCTCACCGTGCAATGTTTCTCATCTTTCGACAACTTTTCAAAACCTGTTGAAAACTTTGGAAAACAGGCGAAAAGTTCTCAACATTGCCAACATGACCTGTCGAAAACTCGATGAAATATCGTGAAAAGTTGTAATGCGGCGCAAATTTCGGTTGAGCTTATGGGGGAACCGTGTGAACTACGCAACCTTTTACCTTTGATTTCTTGACATTTGAACATTGATTTCCCTACAATCTTCAAGCTCACGTGTCTATATCTGCGTCCGCGTCCCCGCGGACACTCGAAATGCAGCAGGAGGAACTTAAGATGAAGCGTACGTATCAGCCTAATAAGCGTAAGCGTGCCAAGACCCATGGCTTCCGTGCCCGTATGGCCACTAAGGGTGGTCGTGCCGTGCTCGCCCGTCGTCGTGCCAAGGGCCGCAAGCGTCTCACTGTCTAGCAGCGATACACACATCTCGCATGAAGACTATTAAGTCTCGGCAAGATTTCGAGCATGTGTTCAGTCAGGGGCGTCGTTTCAATCACCCTCTGATTCGAATGACCATATGTGAATCGGTTGGCGAAGGCGACTCCGGAAGGGTCGCCTTCGTTGGTGCTAAGCGACTCGGTTGTGCCGTCGTGCGCAACCGATCTAAGCGTGTGATGCGCGAGGCCGCCCGCAGCTGCGGATTTCCCGTTGCGGGTTATGACATCATCTTGTTTGCAACTCCCAAGACGAGGGTTTCCTCGCCGCAGGAGATGGACAAGGCGTTGCGTTCGCTTATGAAGCGCGCCGGCGTTGCCGGGGAGGAGCGATGAGCAATCACGTTTTGCGACGTGTTGCCATCGCTCCTATTCGCATATATCAACAGGTTATTTCGCCCTTATTGCCTGACGCCTGCATTTATTACCCAACGTGCTCGCAATACGCCGTCCAGGCGATTGAGAAGCACGGTGTTTTGAGAGGCTGCTGGCTTGCCGTGAGGCGCATCGCTCGCTGCAATCCCCTGCACGTCGGCGGTTATGACCCTGTGCCCTAGCGGGCACTCGCTATCGGAGGAAAACTTACATGTGGGATTGGATCGTTAACATCCTTTTCGAGCTGCTCAAGCTCATCCAGACCTTTGCGGTCGACTGGGGCCTGTCCATCATCATCCTGGTGGTCATCATCCGTCTGCTGCTGACGCCGCTCATGCTCAAGTCGACCAAGTCGACGGCTCGCATGCAGGTGCTGCAGCCCAAGATGCTCGAGATCCAGGAGCGCTATGCCGACGATCCCCAGCGTCAGGCCGAGGAGATGCAGAAGTTCTACAGCGAGAACAAGTTCAACCCCATGGCTGGCTGTCTGCCGCTGCTGATTCAGATGCCTATCCTGTTCGCCCTGTTTACATTGCTGCGCAACCTGCCGCAGTACTTTAACGACGGCACGTTCTCGTTCTTCAACATCCTGCCCGACCTGACCACCACGCCGAGTGCTTCCTTTGCCGATGGCTTTATGGTTGCACTGCCTGCGCTGGTTTGCCTGATCCTGTTCGCCGTTCTGACCCTGATTCCGCAGCTCTATATGTCGCGCAACCAGACCGGCCAGCAGGCTCAGAGCATGCGTATGATGGCCGTTGTCATGACGGTCATGATGCTTTGGATGGGCTGGAGCCTTCCCGTTGGTGTTCTGCTGTACTACGACGTCTCGTCTGCTTGGCAGGTTATCCAGCAGATTTTTGTGACGCAGAAGGTCATCGACAAGGCGAAGGCCGATGAGGAGGAGCGTCTTAAGAACGCTCCGCTGCAGGTTGAGGTCACTCGTCGAGAGAAGAAGCCGCGCCCGCACAAGAAGAAGTAGTGGGATATCAATCTTATTTAGGTACCTAACTTTTGGAGTACGTTATGTCTGAAGAGATCATCGAGGATATGCTTGAGGAGGTTGCCCCGCAGGTCGCGGGCGATTATCCCGAGATTGCACAGCGCTACAAGGCTGGTGAAGAGCTGACCGATGAGGAGCTCGACACCATTGCCGATGTTGCTATTTCCATCCTGCGTTCCATCCTTTCGCACTTCGATGCCGCCAACTCTCCTATCGATGAGTATGAGGGCGACGAAGGTGAGCTGATTTTGGATGTAACGGCTCCCGACCTTGCTGTTCTCATTGGCCGTCATGGTCGCACCCTTGATGCCCTTCAGGTTATGTTCTCTTTGCTGGTGAGCCGCAAACTTGGCTTTAGGTATCCGGTTGTAGTGGACGTCGAGGGATACAAGAGCCGCCGTCAGGACAAGGTTGCCTCCATGGCTCAGTCTGCTGCCGAGCGTGCCATTCGCACTCATAAGAGTGTTTCGCTTCCGCCCATGAATGCCTACGAGCGTCGACTGGTTCACATTGCACTTCGTGGCAATGATGCCGTCGATACTCATTCTGAGGGTTCTGACCCTGATCGCCATGTGGTGATTGTTGCTCGATAATCTACTCGAGTTTATGCTAAGGGGACGTGGTTTCCACGTCCCCTTTTTTTGTCAAAAGTTCTCGATACGCTGATTTTTGTCAGAAAGGAGCTTTCGTTGTTAGTACTTACTGATCAGCAAGCTGACGAGATGTTGAGTCGTCTAGCTTTCTATTGCAAAGAGTATTCCTTGAGCGTAACTGATGTTGAGCTGAGGAAATGTATTCAGCATTTGGATTTGGTTCTAGAAACAAATAAGACAACCAATCTCACCCGTATTCTTAACGTAGAAGATGCTGCAGTACTTCATATCCTCGACTCACTTGTTTTGCTCCCCTATATCAACAAGGCTCCTGAGGGAGCTTTGCTCGATATGGGAACAGGTGCGGGCTTCCCTGGTATTCCATTAACCATAACCACGCATCGTAAAGCTACTTATATTGACTCTGTTGGCAAGAAGGTTGATGCGGTAAATTCCTTTGTCCATGCTCTTGGATTGAAACATGCCCATGCGGTTCATGATCGTCTTGAAGAATATGCTCGGAGCCATAAGAAGCAGTTCTCTGTTGTAACCGCCCGCGCACTGGCCCCTCTACCGATTCTTGTTGAATATGCGGCTCCGTATCTGAAGGATGGAGGTCTATTTGTTATAACCAAGGGCAATCCTTCGGATGAGGAGCTTGCTTCCGGCATGTCAGCAGCTAAGATTTGCGGCTTCACTTTGCTTCTGAATGACGCAATTGATTTGCCTGAAGGCTTGGGTCACAGGGAGTTCATTGTTCTTAAGAAGAGTCATCCAGCATCTGTCTCATTGCCTCGTGCAAATGGCGTGGCAAAGAAGAATCCGCTTGCCTAGATGTTTCACGTGAAACATAATGGATACTAACAACTTGCAGTGTTTCACGTGAAACATGGCGGTTGATATCGATTCGGAATGTTTCACGTGAAACATCCTCCGTTTGACAGCTTTAATACACACCAGGAGGGACCGTGGGATTTCGCGACGTTAAGCGTTCTAAGAGCGCAAAAGACACGCGTATCATTGCAATCATCAATCAAAAAGGCGGCGTCGGTAAGTCAACGACGGCCGTAAACCTTGCAGCAGCACTGGGTGAGCAGGGTCGTAAGACACTGATTGTCGATTTTGATCCGCAGGGAAACAGCACCAGTGGATTCGGAATTGAAAAAGAAGACCTTGATCACTGCATCTATGATGCATTGTTGAATGATGTGCCGGCAGAATCGCTTGTTCTTGATACAAATTGTAAAAAGGTATTCGTTATTCCGGCTACAATTCAACTTGCAGGCGCGGAAATTGAGCTCGTAAGCGCAATTGCTCGTGAAACCCGCCTCAAAGATTTGCTTGAGCCGATTCAGGACGAGTTTGACTTTATTTTCATTGACTGTCCTCCTTCGCTCGGCCTGCTTACTATCAACGCTTTGACCGCAGCAGACAGCGTTTTGATTCCGATCCAGTGCGAATATTACGCACTCGAGGGCGTTACGAAGCTGCTTGAGTCAATGAAGATGGTCAAATCACGGCTGAACAAGGGCTTAGACACCTATGGTGTGCTTATGACCATGTATGACTCGCGTACTTCACTATCGAATCAGGTTGTTGAGGAGGTTCAATCGTACTTTGGTGATAAGGCGTTTAAGACGCTAATCCCCCGTACGGTTAAAATCTCCGAAGCTCCGTCTTTTGGAGAACCGGTAATTACCTATGCACCTCAAAATAAGGGTGCAAAAGCATATATGAACCTTGCAAAAGAGGTGATCAAGCGTGCCTAGTGTAAAGAAACGTGGCGGATTGGGACGTGGACTCAATGCTTTGGTCTCAGAGGCCGAGTATGAGACCGGCGGTTCGGCTGCATCGGCTTCAAATGCCGCATCTGAAACAAAACTACCTATTGAGGATATCGTTCCCAACCCTAATCAGCCGCGAATTCACTTTAACGAAACTGAACTTCGCGAGTTGAGCGAGTCAATCCAAGAACATGGCGTTTTGCAGCCGCTTTTGGTTCGCAAACATGGAAACGGCTATGAGATCATCGCTGGTGAGCGTCGTTACCAGGCGTCAAAGCTTGCTGGCCTTGAAGAATTGCCAGTCATCATTAAAGAGGTAAATGATGAAGAGATGCTGGCTCTTGCTCTTATCGAAAACCTTCAGCGTTCTGATCTGAATCCCGTCGAAGAGGCTAAGGGCTATCGCCAACTCATTGATGCCAGCGGGATGACCCAGGAGGCATTGTCCAAGGCAGTAAGCAAGTCACGCTCTGCAATTACAAACTCGCTGCGTCTTCTCGATCTCCCCGAAGTAGTTCAGCAGATGATTTTTGAGGGTAAACTTACTGCTGGTCATGCACGTGCGATTCTTGCAGTTCCCTATGAGGACGCGCGTATTCGACTTGCAGAGAAAGTTGTTACAGAGGGCCTTTCCGTAAGAGCGACAGAAAATCTTGCTCCGTTGTTTTCTGCCGGAGAGACACCTAAGACGCCGAGGCCTGCAACGCCTCAGTCTTTTAAAAAGGCTGCCCGCGTGCTTCGTCAGGTTTTTAATACCAACGTGCGTGTGAAGAGCTCGCGTGGAAAGAATAAGATTGAGATTGAGTTTAAAGACGAGGAAGAGCTCTCTCGTATTCTTGGCGAAATGATTCAGTTTGATCAAGGAGGCCAAGATGAGGAATAAGATTTTAACAGCGATTGCATTGGTGACGACTGTCGCGGCTGGTGCCTTTGCTGGCTATAGGATCGCTACAGACGATGAACTTCGAGGTCGTTTGCTTCGTAGCGCGCAAGATATCGTCGATACTTCCAAAAAGAAAATGGATGTTATGACAGAAGATGTTGCCATGCGTACTGCTCAGGTAACGAAGAATCCCAAGATTAATCAAGGTTGGGTCAGCAACCAATGGGAAAATGTAGGCTATTAGGTACCTAACAATTACTCAGCATATTTTGAGGGGTCCTTGTCTGATTCATGAGACAAGGACCCCTTATTTTGGCCGTAAAAATGGGACAGGTAGCAGCTGATTCAAAATTAAGGTCAATAAATGAAACGACCCCGGTTGCATATTCTGTAACCGGGGTCGTTCGATGTTTCACATGAAACGTTTTGGGATGCGACTCCCCTATGCGTTCTTCTGAACTTTGAAGCGCTGCTTCAGCTGTCCGCAAGCGGCGTCAATATCGTTACCACGGGAGTTACGAATCGTGGTCTCGATGCCACGGGACTCAAGACGACGCTGAAGATCCTCAACCTTATGAATCGGCGACGGCTTGAGCGGGCTACCCTCGATGTCGTTAAGCTGAATGAGGTTAACGTGGCACAGCGTTCCCTCGCAGAAGTCGCAGAGCGCCTGCATTTCGGGATTCGTATCGTTGACGCCTTCGATCATGGCATACTCATAGGTCGGGCGGCGGCCGGTCTTCTCGGTGTAGAGCTGAAGCGCTTCGTGAAGGCGAAGCAGCGTGTACTTCTTAACACCGGGCATGAGCTTATTGCGCGTCGACTGGATGGCGGAATGCAGGGAAACGGCAAGCGTGAACTGCTCGGGGATGTCGGCAAATTTGCGAATACCGGGAATAACGCCGCTGGTAGAGACGGTGAGGTGACGAGCGCCGATACCGATGCCATCGGGGTCGTTGAGGATTCGCAGCGCCTTGAGAACCTCGTCGTAGTTGGCAAACGGCTCGCCCTGGCCCATGAAGACAACGCTCGTGGCGCGCTCGCCAAAGTCGTTGGATACATGAAGTACCTGGTCGACGATCTCTTGAGCGGTCAGAGAGCGCTTGAGGCCGTTGAGACCGGTAGCGCAAAAGGCACAGCCCATGCCACAGCCTGCCTGGGTGGAAACGCAGACGGAAAGCTTGTTACGACGGGGCATGCCGACGGTCTCGACGGAAACGCCGTCGTGGTACTCGAGCAGATACTTGCGAGAGCCATCTTTGGAAACCTGCTTGGTGAGTTCAGTCGGCGTGTCAAAGGCGAAAGCCTCTTTAAGCTGCTCGCGGAAAGCCTTGGGAAGGTTGGTCATATCGTCAAACGAACAAACGTTCTTCTCAAAGACCCATTCGATGAGCTGCTTCGCGCGGAAGGCGGGCTGGCCAAGCTCGGCCACGAGCTCGCGAATATCGTTTTGGCTCAAGTCGCGAATGTCCTGAGATTTAGTCCTGGGATTCATGGAAGCCTTTCGATTTTGGGGAAACGTAGAGGGTATCGCTACAATATGGTATCAGCTGCAGAAATTATAGAGGAGGAGTCTGCCCATGCCGGGTAAAAGCCTAGAGAACATGCACGTAGCGGTCTTGGCGGGCGGTCATTCCGCTGAGCGCGAGATCTCGCTCAATTCGGGAAAGAACGTCGTGGTTGCCTTGAAGGAGGCCGGCTACACTTCGGTGGAGCTGCTCGACACGACTGCCGATGATTTTATGGTAACCATGGCGACCGGCGGCTTTGACGTGGCGTTTATCGCCATGCACGGTGCCGGCGGCGAGGATGGCGCCATGCAGGGCGCCATGGAGACCCTGGGTATCCCCTACACGGCCTCGGGCGTGCTTGCCAGCGCCTGCGGTGCCGACAAGGAGGTCTCTAAGCTCCTGTACGCCAAGGCGGGCATTCCCATTGCCCCCGGCCTCGCGCTCGAGGTGGGCGATGAAGTCGATATCGATCATATCGTCGAGGTTTGTGGCGAGCGCTGCTTTGTGAAGCCGGCCGTCAACGGTTCCAGCTATGGCATTTCCCTGGTCCATGAGCCCTCCGAGCTGCCCGCGGCAATCGCCAAGGCGTTTGCGTACGGCGACAAAGTGCTGGTCGAGAAGTGCATCGAGGGTACCGAGATCACCGTCGGTGTGTACGGCGAGGACGACGTGCGCGCTCTGCCGATTGTCGAGATTCGCAAACCCGAGGACTGCGAGTTCTACGATCTGGACGTGAAATATGTCGACCCTACGGACATCCATCGCATTCCGGCGCAGATTTCACCCGAGAATTACGCTCGCGCTCAGGAGCTTGCCTGTGCTGCTCACAAGGCCCTCGGTTGCCTGGGTATCTCGCGCAGCGACTTTATCGTGAGTGAGGACGGCCCCGTTATCCTCGAGACCAATACCATTCCCGGCATGACCGATACGTCGCTGTATCCGGACGAGATC
Source organism: uncultured Collinsella sp. (assembly GCA_958448275.1). Lineage (GTDB taxonomy): Bacteria > Actinomycetota > Coriobacteriia > Coriobacteriales > Coriobacteriaceae > Collinsella. The sequence goes on along the minus strand of CAUDDF010000026.1, from coordinate 21,743 downwards.
CGCCACACCGACGACATGACGTTCCCGCAGGTCTGTGACAGCCTGATTCGTATGGGCCTTCGTCGAGCGGGCATTGCATGCTAATCGAGGACGCGGTTTCGTCAGGAACGCCGCAGTTTGTCATCGACTCCTATGCCACGCTTGCCGAACGCGCCAAAACGCAGTCCTTCGGCCTTATCGAGGAAGATGTGATTGTCCTCGATACCGAGACCACAGGTCTTTCGGTGCAGGACAATGAGCTGATCGAGATCTCGGCGGCCCGTCTTTCGGGCCGCGAGGTCGTCGACCGCTTCGATACCTTCGTGCATCCCAAGCAGCTGATTCCCGCCGAGATCACCGAGCTCACGAGCATTACAAATGCCGATGTGGCAGATGCCCCGTCGGCCGTTGAGGCCGTAGCCGCTCTCGCCGATTTTGTCGGTGGTTGCCCGGTAATCGCACATAACGCCACGTTCGACCGCTCGTTTATCGAGTCGGTCAAAGGCGGCGTCAACGTGAGCGATATCTGGATCGATTCGCTGGCGCTGTCGCGCATCGCGCTTCCGCGCCTGGCATCGCACAAGTTGTCTTTTATGGCCGATCTGTTTGGCTGTGACTCGGTATCACACCGTGCCAATGCCGACGTCGACGCCCTGTGTGGCGTATGGCGCGTGTTGCTCGTGGCGCTCACCGACTTGCCTCAGGGCCTCATGGCGCGCCTAGCCGACATGCATCCGGATGTGCCTTGGTCCTATCGTCCTATCTTCTCATTCTTGGCAGGGCAGAACCCTGGTTCTATCTTCTCTCTCAGCACCGCTCGTGCTGACGTTCTCAAGGCCGATCGCGCCGACGATCGGGTGGACGCCGACGAACTGCCGGTCCTCAAGATGCCGAGTCGTGAGGAGATTGAGGCAGACTATGCGCCAGGTGGCCTGGTCAATCGCATGTATCCCACCTACGAGCCGCGTGATGAGCAGATCGCGATGGCGCTCGAGGTCCGCGATGCGCTGGTCACGGGCACTCATCGTGTAATTGAGGCGGGCACGGGCGTCGGCAAATCGATGGCCTATCTGGTGCCTTTTGCCGAGGCAGCGCGCCGTAACAACATCACGGTTGGTATTGCGACCAAATCGAATAATCTTGCCGACCAGCTCATGTACCATGAGCTGCCAAAACTTGCCGAGCAACTGGACGGTGGTCTGTCATTTTGCGCTCTCAAGGGGTATGACCACTATCCATGCCTGCGCAAGCTTGAGCGCATGAGCCGCGGCCAGGTCGAGATTACCACCAAGCGCGATCCGGCGGACACGCTCACGGCGGTCGCGGTCATTATGGCGTACGTCTGCCAATCAGCCGATGGCGACCTCGACTCGCTCGGCATTCGGTGGCGCAGCGTCAACCGCCCCGACTTTACGACGGCCTCGCGCGAGTGTGCTCGTCGCCTCTGCCCGTTTTTCCCTGATAAATGTTTGGTCCACGGCGCTCGCCGTCGTGCAGCGCATGCCGACGTGGTGGTCACCAACCATTCCCTGCTGTTCCGCAATGTCGCGGCCGAGGGCAGGATTTTACCTCCGATTCGTCATTGGGTAATCGACGAGGCCCATTCCATCGAGCGCGAGGCGCGCCGTCAGTGGGCGCGCGTGGTGTCGGCGGACGAATCACGCGTTCTGTTTGAGCGCCTGGGTGGCTCGAGCACCGGTGCGCTAAGCCAGGTCTCCCGTGATTTGGCAACCTCCGAGGGCTCTACGCTCTATCTGGGCCTTACTGCCAAGGCGACGTCGACGGTTGCGCGCGCGAGCATGGCAATCGCCGACGTGTTCGATGGCGTTCGCGAGCTCGGCCGCCGTGCCCGTGGGGGTTATGACAATGCCAATCTATGGATTGGCCCCGAGCTGCGCGAATCTGACGACTGGCATGATTTCTTACAGTCGGCCTACGCTGCCATCGACGTATTGGAACAGGCTGACAAGAGCGTCGACGCGCTGGTGCAAGCCGTCGCCGCCGACAAGCCCGAGGTTGTTGTCGACCTGGGTGATATCTCGCGCCGCCTGCACGAGCTGGCCGAGAACCTCAAACTCATCATTGATGGCACCGATGAACACTACGTGTATTCGCTGCAGGTCAATCGCAGGCTGCGTGCCGGCGGAGAGTCAATGACCGCAGAGCGCATCGACATTGGCGAGGCCTTGGCAACCGAGTGGCTGCCCGAGGTTCACACGGCTATCTTTGCCTCGGCGACCATGACGGTGTCCAAAAGCTTCGAACACTTTAACCACGCGGTCGGCCTCGATCGCATCGGCGCTTCAACATCCTCATCGCTGCACTTGGACTCGAGCTACGACTTCGATTCGAACATGGCTGTAGTCGTTGCGGGCGATATCCCCGATCCGCGCGATCGCGAGAGCTATCTTACGGCGCTCGAGCGCGTGCTGGTCGACGCCCATCTTGCCATGGGCGGATCGGTGCTCACACTGTTCACCAATCGGCGCGACATGGAAGACCTGTACGCCCGCGTTGAGCCCAAGATGGCCCGTGCGGGTCTGGAGCTCAACTGCCAGCAGCGCAACTCATCTCCTCGTCGCCTGCGCGATCGGTTTATCAACGAGCCGACTTCATCGCTTTTTGCGCTTAAGGCCTTCTGGGAGGGGTTCGACGCCAGCGGCGAGACGCTGCGCTGCGTCATCATTCCCAAGCTGCCGTTCTCGAGTCCCACGGACCCGCTCTCGTGCGAGCGCAACCTGCGCGAAGACCGCGCTTGGGCGCGCTATTCGCTGCCCGAGGCGGTGCTCGAGGTCAAGCAGGCGGCCGGCCGCCTTATCCGCTCGTCGACCGATTGCGGCGTGCTGATTCTGGCCGACCCGCGCCTGGTGACGAAGGGCTACGGAAAGAAGTTCTTAACGTCGCTGCCCACGAGCTCCTACCAGCGCATCGAATCGGCGCAGATCGGGCACTATCTGCAACTGTGGCGCGCACGCCACGAGCGGCGGCGCTAAAGCGGACAGACGAGGGTTTTTGCCATATCGCACAGGCGCTTTGACAGGGCGGGGTCATCCAAGATGCGGATGGCTCCGCCCGCTGCGATTACCTGGCTCAGTAGCCAACGCTCGGAGCCGTAATGCACAGTTACCGTTGCCATGTCTGCCCCGCCGCGCTCGATTAGGGTGATGCCGGCCCAGTCCAGATGCTCCGCCATATCGAATGGCATCAAGAGCTTTGCGCTGCGCTGCGTCCGGGCAAGGGAATCGTGGAGGGATGCGACGTCCGGTGTGTGAGGCACGACGGAGTCTTCCGTCAAGGCGAGTCCCTCGATTTTATCCATGCGATAGGTGCGCTGCTCATCGACTGTGATGTCCCAGGCAATCAGGTATGTTTGGTCGCCGTTTGCCGTAATGCGCAAGGGGTCGACCAGACGCTCGCGTGGCCGTGCATCGTCCATCGAGCGATATGAGATGCGGCAGCGAACGCCGTCCTGAATGGCACAGCTCAGCTGCTGCCAGTGCGACCCGTGGTTGACGGTGTCAAAGACGCGCTGGTTATAGCCGAGCTCTTCGGGTAGAAGGGCGTGTCGAATCCGAGCTGCCGTCTGCGGCTCGATCCCCAACGATTCAAGTTCGTGGTTGAGCACAGCGCCCTCGGCTGCACTCAAGCGCAACGGTAGCACACGCCCGGCGTCACCAGTGAGGACCACACGCTCGCCGTGGCATTCGCAGATGATGCGCGCACCAGATTCTCGGTCCGCGAGCGTCGAGACGATCTCGAGAATCTCGTCGAGCGATACTCCCGTGATGTCAAAGCGGCCGCAAATCTCGGTTCGTGTCATGCCGCTCTCGCCGGCGGCGTAGAGGGCCTCCATGATGTCGATGGCGCGCGAGAGTCTCTGCTCGCTGGTGAGTTTACGCACGGGCATACTCGTGCACCGTCCTTTCAATGAGGTGGTTCCACGCCTGCTTGAGCGATTTGGGGGCCATGGGCCTCATGCCGTCCATGGCGTGGGCCATGCAAAATGAGGCGGCGGCTTCAAGGTCGCGCACGTCAACGGTCCAGATCCATCCCGCATCGGTGTGTGTGAGCTCACCTCGCCCGCGCGTGAGGCCGTTGATCATATCGATCTGCGTCTGAGGGGCGAACGAGAACGTGGCTGCAACGGGCGGTCGGTCGGCGAAATCGAATTCAAAGAACAGATAGTCGTTGAGATTGAAGTCCGCAGGGATGGCGTAGGCCTTCGAAGGACGCCATGCGCGAACGATACGGTCGCAGCGGAATGTCCTGATGTCGTCGGTGACATTGTCGAGGCCGCAGAAGTACGCCACGCCCTCGCGTTCGAACATGCCGTAGACACAGACGGTACGTTCTTTCTGCTCGCCGCGTCCGTTCTGATATAAAAATCGCAGCGCGCATCGCTCGGCAAAGGCGCTCCATACCGCATCGACGGTGGGAGAGCGGCGGATCGGTACTTCGTCCACCGTCGTCCTGCCGGTGAGGTAGGCAATTTTGGAGCGAATATCGGCAAGCGGCGCGGCAAAGGTGGAAGAGCCGGCCGCTAGCGTCTGGTCGATGGCGTTGAGTAGGATATCGGCGTCGTCTGCGGTGATGAGGCCGCCTGCAGCAAACGTGTGCTCGCGGTCGATTGTCCACGAGCTTTCCTCGGTCTCCTGCGCACCGGCGGGGCGAACCTCCTTGATTAAGATGCCACGCTCGAGCAGTTTGTCACGATCGCGCCGAAACTTGCGCTTATCCGAGTCGATATTGCCCGAGCCATATCCCAGGTCAGAATCCAAGACGATCTGCTCGGTCGTCAGCGGTTCGGGGGAGCTGTTGAGCACAAAGAAAAGATTGAGGATGCGCTGAGCCGTTTTATCGAAACCGGGCTCCGAATTCCCCTTTTTAATTGTCGCGGTCGCGTCGCTTGCCGTCATAGAGTCCTCGCATGAGAAGGTGGTTTGCTGCCATGATTTTAGTCCGATATGGAGATTAGGCTATATCCTTGTCCGCTCGAGGCGTTAAGATGGCCCGAATTCGGTCGTTTGCGCTCGCTCGGGGTATACTTTCGACTATATACGGTTCTAATGTGCATGCATTGGGCCTATTTGTCGGATTATGGATGTGGAGCGCACATGGCGAACACCCAGAACTATATTAACCACCTGCTGCAGAACACCGGCATTACGCCGGCATGCAGCGAAGAAGAGCGCTTGGCTGCCGAGGATATCGCTCAGATCTTCCGCAACCACGGCTTTGACCCCGAGGTTCAGGAGTTCAATGCCCCGGCGCCCAGTAGATTGGCATTTGCCGTTACCGGTATTCTTGCGTTTGCCGGCGCCCTGCTGATGGGCATCGGCGGCGGTATCGGCTTGGTCGGCACCTTGCTGGCCATTGTCGGCGCCGTTCTTTACGTGCTCGAGCGCACGGGCCACCCCGTGGTTTCGCGCCTGGGCAAGACGGGCGTGAGCCAAAATGTCATCGCCTACCACAAGGCCTCGGGCCCGCTCGCGTCTCCGCGCAACCGCCCGGTGGTCGTTGTCGCACACTACGACTCTCCCCGTGCTGAGCTGCTCGCCCGCGAGCCCTATGCTTCGTATCGTGCGCTCATCGCCAAGCTGTTGCCCGTTGCCACGATTGCCCCTGCTGCCGTTGCCATCCTGCGTATCCTGCCGCTCCCCGGCGCGCTCAAGGTTCTGCTGTGGATTGTCGCGATCCTCGCTTCCCTCGTTGCACTTGCCAACGCGGCAAACATCATCTCTAACCGCCACGTTCTTCCCTATACGTCCGGCGCGGTGTGCAACAAGTCTTCTGTCGCCGCTATGCTCGGCGTTATGGACAACGTTGCTCCCTTCCAGGGCGAGAACGAGTTTCCCGACGATGTTCCGTTCGATACCTATTTTGGGGAGCAGAAACGTCGTGCCGAGGAAATGGCGCGCGCGGCGGCGGAGTATGCCGCGGCCCAGCAGCAAAACGACTACGGCAACACCATCGAGTACGAAGAGCCTACCTACGCCGAGGACGAGTTCGGTCAGCCGATTGCTCCCGACGCTCAAACCGAGCCCGAACAGGGCGAGGCTTTTGACGAGCAGATTGAGGGCTTTGAGGGTGCGTCTGCCGACGAGACGCTGATTGGCGCCATCGTGCCCGAGGATCAGAATCAGGCTGTCCAGGCCGAAGAGTTCAATGACGAGGTTCCCGCTGCTGAGCCGGCGGAGGAGCCTGCCGCGGCCGAGCCCGAGCCCAAGCTCTATCGCAACGCCGCCGGCAACATTCGCTTTGGTTCGGATGCCATCCGTGCACTCGGAATGCTTCCCGAGTCCTGCACGCTCGATTACGAGGAGGGCGAGGAGCCGACGTTTGAGCCCGAGCCTGCGCCCGTTGTCACTGCGGATGATGAGTCTGCCGCGGTTACCGCTGCCGTTGCCGAGCCCGAGGCGGTGTCCGCGATCGATCCCGCGGCAGGACTGGACATTTTGGCTCCCGCCGCGCCGGCGCAAGACGTTGCGGACGAGTCTGACGACGATTACGTTGAACAGCCGAGGCGCGTGTCTTACGAGAGCGATACTGATTTCTCTGCCGAGATTCCCGCGGCAACGCCCCATGCCGATATTGCATCCGCGTTCTCTTCGATTGGCGCCAGCGCTTCCAGCTTCTTTAAGGGTGCGCTTGCAAAGGGCAGGAAATTTGTCGACGATTTCGAGGAGAAGCGCGCTGCCGCACGCGAGGCTGCCGAGCAGGAGGCTATCGCTCAGCAGCAGGCAGCCGAGGCGGCACGTGAGCGCGCGGCGCAAGAGTTCGAGCAGAACGAGGCTATGCAGTCCGGGCCCGTCGACGCTGCCGAAGCTACGACGTCCTTTGAGTCCCAGCAACCGACGTCAGCGGATGTTGTTGAGGCAACAACGTCTTTCGAGGCTCAGCAGCACGTCGATAGCACCATGTCGTTTGATGCCGCGCAGTTCGATTCCACGATAACGTTTGAAAAGCAAGGCACCGCAATTGCCGAGCCCCTTCCTGTTTCCGATGAGCAGGGCGACGCGGCAGACGATGACGAGCCCATTGATGCTGCCGAAATCCAAGATGCCGCCGAGGACGAGTCCGTCGAGGCCAACTCTGACGAAGAGCAATACGCGGCAGCCGATCAAGGTGATTCGACCGAGGTCGAGCAGGAGGAAGTGCCTGCGGTTTCCGAGACTCCCGAGACGGATGAGTCGAGGCCTTACTCCACGCAGATTTTCACCATGCCGACCCCGAGTGGTTCCGGTGCCACGGCTGCCAATGTCGCTCCCACCCAGGACGAAACGGTCGATTCCCTTATGGCCCAGATTTCCTCCCAGGCATCGCCGCGTCCGCAGATGAATGTTCCCGATCCGGCGTCGGCACCGTCGCCTGCACCTTCCTCGTCTCCGCTGGCTTCGGTCCCCGATCCGTCGCTGCCGTCTATGAAGCAGGCAAACGTTGCGTCTCGCACGTCGCTGTTCGACCTTCCCGATCCCTCTGCCCAGGTCAACGACCCCTTTGCTACTGCCCAGGGTCCCGAACCCACATCGGCACCCGTTGCGCCTTCTATGCCCGTTGCGTCGGGCGCGCAGCCGATCGAGACCATTTCGGCTCCCGCCCCGGCGGCACCCAAGTCTCGCAAACGCGGCCTGGGTGGCCTGTTCGGTCGTAAAAGGAAAAACGAGCAGGACAGCATGAGTGATTGGCTGGGCGTCGAAGACGATTACGATGCCAAGAAGTCCGGTCGCGGTATCGGTTCGTGGGATAACTTCGAGGACGATAACGATGGCTGGAAGGGCGGCGCTACGTCTTCCGATGGCGCTTCTTCCGAAGATATGCTCTCGGCTGTCGCCTCTATGGGCGATGATGAGCTGCTCGGTCACGATATCTGGTTTGTGGCAACGGGCGCCTCGGATTGTGATGGCGCCGGCATGAAGGCCTTCTTGGCTTCGCATCGCGATAAACTCCGCGGCGTATTCTTCATCAATCTTGAATCCGTCGGCGCCGGTAGGCTTTCGGTGGTGACGGTCGAGGGCGAACAGCAGCTGCTCAAGGGCGATCGCCGCATCATGAACCTGGTCAGCAAGGTGTGCAAGTCGTTCCATGTCGATTGTGGCGCGCTCGAGATGCCCTATGCCAAGACCGATGCCTATGCCGCGCTCGAGGCGAGCCGCCGAGCCCTCACCATCGCCGGCGTGGACGGCACGCGTCTGGCTTGCGCTCGTACCGAGGACGACCTGCCCCACAATGTCAACCCGACGAACATTGCCACGGTATCCGAGGTCGTGACCGAGGTTATCCGCCGTTCGTAGACGGAGCTCTAAGGAGTCAACGTGTTTTCGTATATTAAGCGCCATTGGCCTGTCTACGTGATTTTGACCTTGATTGCCATTGCGTTAGGATTTGGGGCTGCCTACATCGTGGGTGCAAAGGGCTCGACCCCCGCCTCCGCAATCAGCGAAGAGGTGGAGCAAGAACAGAGTACGGGTGCCGATGGGATTCCTGAGTCCGAGCAGGCAATCGTTGATGGTGGATCTTCGTCTGCAGAGTAGATACGGCGATTTACATGATTGAAAGCGGGCGAGCCAGGGGACTGGCTCGCCCGCTTTTTCATCGCGCTAGCGCTTCTTTGGGGTCGACCTAAGGCGAGCGAACCATAGGGCTGCGGCACCCGAGGTCAGGAGCGCGGTGATGCAAGCGGCGATGGGAACTGATCCTGTTGCCGGTAGGTCCTGCAGTAGGGTACAGCGTTGAATGACACGGTCCTCGTCATGTGACTCAAGTTTATCGCCGCCGCCGTTGCGGCAAAGATCGACGCGTGCGCTGTTGGTGAGTGCGGTTTGGGGCGTATAAGCCGACGTCGCCTGCATGTGCACGATTGCGCCCCGAGCGTCTGTGCCAAGGATTGCTTTGGCATCGTCAAGGTCGTCGTGCTCATCTTTGAGATCATCGCGGGTCCAAGAATCCGCATCGCTTCGAGTCGTAAAGCCGGCGGCTACCGCACCGTATTCAATTCGAATGCCCGTTACGACGGTATTGGGTGTAAGGTCGAGCTCTTCCGCCTCGAGTGTGGTGGATTCCGTGGTCGAGACATCCGCCTTCCAGAGGCGCCAGCCGTCGTAATCGACGAGGCGACAGTCCTCACCAAGGCTCTCTTTTACTTCGTCGGACTCAAGCCAAGGATTTTCGTGTCCATCGTCAAGTGTCGCGTTCGCCGGTTCATCGACGTCTGTCGAGTCCAACGGCGTCGTGCGATACCACACGTTGCACAGACCGTTGAGGTCGCCGATGGCGACGGGGGTTTCGATTGAGACGAATCTCGCCGTATCGTCCTCGGCACACTCAAGATCATCGGTAATTGTGAACTCATCAACCCAGGTAGTTGAATCGTTTCGAGCGTCGATGGTATAGGAGAAAAGCCCATCCGTATTGGTTTGCATCGCGGCACGGTTTTTACCATCGCCGTTAGCCAACAGGCCCTTTTCGATAGGTTGGACAAGTTCCTGACGCTTGTCGACCTGCCCCTTGATCTCGATGGGCGCATCCTTCATCGCGACGGATTGGACTTCTCCCGTATCCTTTATTTCAAACGTTATCTCCTCGGCAAGGTCATAGGTCCGCGGAGACATCATTTCGCGCAACGAGTAGGTGCCGGGTGCAAGATGTTCGACGCGGTGTGGCTTGTCGGATGAGGTCCAGGAGTCTATTTCGGTTTTATCGGGACCATATAAGGCGAGCTGTGCGCCTTCCACTTCCTGCTCACCGCTTGCATCGACCTTGGAGATATCAACCTTGGTGTAATCGTCGGATACGTTAAGCCGTGCTTCTACAACGGGTGTTTTCTGGTCGGCATAAGTAAGGTCGACAATATGGGTTGTCTGATCGAGCAAGAAGCCTGCCGGCGCTTGAGTCTCGACAACCTCGTAGCGTGCGGTGCCAGATCCCAGTGGGAGGTTGCCCGCGCGTGCTTCTCCAGTTTCATCCGTCGTGACGGTCGCGACAGTCTCACCGTCGAGCGCGGCAATGCTACCGTCGGGGCGCACGATATCACCCGAGGCACGGATCTCAAAGACGGCGCCCGCGAGGCTGCTGCCGTCTATGGCATCGGTTTTAACGATCCTGATGTTTCCGGTCGCGGCGTGGTCATAATACGAGGCGATTGCAACGGGCGTTAGGTTCATGTCGGCGGGTATGTTTACCTCGATCTCTTCGCCGACAAGATAGGGCTCTTTGGCCGAGGTTTCGCGTACATAATAGGTGCCCGGCACGAGCGATTCGGGCAGTGTGACGGTCCCGGTCGCGTCAGTCGTAAAGGTGTCCATTACGTTATGTGCTGGATACCAGCAAGTTTGTGAGACAGGTTCGTGATTGCTGTCGAGGAGTTGGAAGGTGAATCCGGCTAGGGGAACAGAAGCGCCTGTTTGGGCATCGCGTTTTACAATCTGGAGATGCGTCGACAGAGCGTGGTTGTCCACGATATATTGAAGCTCGGCGCCGTCGGAAATCTGATTGGCCCCGACGGTCCATTCCCCTGCACGTTTAAAACCCTCGGGGACGGTTTCCGGAACCTCGCGAACCGTGTAGCCGGCACGGTCGTATGGGACGGCTCCGTGGACACCGGCGGGTCGCTTGCCTGCGCCGAACCATGCTTCGGGCTGATCTTTGGTGGAGGCAAAGCCATAGATGTTTGTGATCAGTGTGCCAACAACCTGCTGAGAGCTGTTGCTGACAACCTCAAAGACAACACCACCCGCCGGCTGCTCCAGGCCGGATTGGTCGCTATTGCCGTAATCCTTGAATTTGGAAATCTCAAGGTTAAACGCAATGGGGATATCGGAAACGCGAGACTCGATCTCGACCACGCCTGAATCGCCGAGCTGGTCGGCTCCAACGGTATAGGTCCAGCTGTCGTTGGATGGCAGGTAGCCCTCGGGGGCTTTTGATTCGTAGATGGTAAAGGTTCCTAAGGGGACATCGGCGAGGGCGGCCCGACCGCTTTCGTCGGTCGTGAGGATTTGTGCCCATCCAGGGGTTGATTGCGACACACACGTGAACTCTGCTCCTGCGAGTGAAGATCCCACCTGGGGGCCGGCATTCGTCGCGGCATCGAGTTTTACGATACGCAGGTTGATGGTGCCGGGCTGTTCATCAATGGCGACCCGCCCGCCGTCATTCCCCGTGGTAAAGGCAATACGATCGTGGCGGGGGACATAGCCGGCCGGCGCCTTCGTTTCAACTAGGTAGTATGCCGTGTTGGGCAGAAGTGTTGCTTGCGCTCGACCGTTGCTGTCCATCTTGATGGTGCCGACACGCGCGCCGCTGGCGCTCTCAAAAATATCGAATGTTGCCCCGGTAAACTGATAGGTATTGTTTCCGCTGGTAATAACGGTGTTAGCAGACTGCTTTTGGAAGGAAACAGAGACCGCCGGCAGTACATAGAGCATGTCTTGACGTTTGCTGCCGCCCGATACGGCCCCTAGATAGCGTCGCGCGCGGTGCGGAGCGGCTTTGATGCTTCCTGATTTTGCGCTGTCGTGGAGCCACCGCGCAGCCGCCACGACTTCATTGTCGGCGGTAAAGTGTCCGCTCTTGGTTTTACCCTGAGCGGTCGTGTAGGAGTAGGTGCCGTCGACATGGGTAGTGCCGTTGAGCATCCATACGGCAAGCTGGGTGGCGGCGCGGGCGCGATCGGGTGAAAGATGGTAACCGCCAAACGACGTGGCGGTAGGATATCCGTGACAAACGATTGCCGCGAACTCGTCGTCGAGCCACACCCAGCCTTGATCAAAGTTGAGCCATGGGCCGCCCGGCTTGGTGGGGCCGGGGCGCTCCTGGTTCATGCAGTAGGCAATCGAGGCGTCTTGAGCTTCATACTTGCCGATGAAGAAGGGCCCACAATCATCGCTAATAGTGCGGAAGCCGAGCTGGTCGTAGCCATCGACGGCAAATGCGGCTCCCGGTGCCAGGCAGCCGAAAAGCAGGAAGAGGAGCAGGAGCAGCGGACCTGTTGCAATTGCGCTGTGGACAGAGTGCGTGGGTGCGTTGGACATGGCTGCTCCTTATCCCTCGTGCGCCGCACGGGGAGGCTGCGACGCGTAGGATGAGGCTACCCCCGAGGTTCATGCGGGTAAGTACCGGAGCCTGACCAAAAGCTTGCCCAATTCCTGACAAATTGAGCTCAAATACAACAATCAAGCAAAAGTGCAGGTAGAAGATAGGGAGAACAGGAGGTTAAAGGTCCTCGTCTCCACAATTGACGCGATTTTCAAACGAATCTCCACAGCTAAAACAAGCATCGCCACCCTTGTATCGAACAAGACAACCGCGTTATACTAGCCAACACACAAGCGGGCATCGCCAAGTGGTAAGGCATCAGCTTCCCAAGCTGACACTCGCGGGTTCGAGTCCCGTTGCCCGCTCCATTCGAATTTCAGGCACGGTAACGTTTCGTTACCGTGCCTTTTTCAATAAAGTGCCGGGACTCGAACCCGACAGGGTGCGAGCGTTAAATAAACGCGAAGCGTTTATAGCGAGCAGGCAAGGTCGCCGATAGGCGGCCGCAGCCGGTGCGGATTTGCGAAGCAAATACGCGGACGTCCCGTTGCCCGCTCCACCGAGCGCGGGAGAACTCGGGACGGCCAATTCAACAAAGTTTTCCCCATCGTCTCCGTGAATCCGAGGAGATCGCCGCAGCCGGTGCGCGTCCGCGACGCGGGCGCGCGGATGTCCCGTTGCCCGCTCCATCGAGTACGGGGGACCTCGGGAACGTCGGGTCCAACCCGCTGTGCCCGTGCGTGTGCGCGGACCGGGTCTGCCGACCGCAGCCGGTGCGTATTTGCGAAGCAAATGCGCAGACGTCCTCATGGTCGCTCCAATTCCAAAATGTTAGGTTAATGCCTACTGCCCATACTTGCACCTGCGCACGGTACAATGGTTGGGTTACGACCAACGTGCCAATAACCAAAAAGGAGCCGCTATGATCGATCGCTATACCCGCCCGGAGATGGGACACATCTTCTCCCTCGAGAACAAGTACGCCATTTGGCAGGAGATCGAGGTTCTGGCCTGCGAGGCCCAGGCGGAGCTCGGCAAGATCGGTATTTCCAAAGACGAGGCCCAGTGGATCCGCGACCATGCCAACTTTGAGAAGGCGAAGGTCGATGAGATCGAGGAAGTCACGCGCCATGACGTCATTGCCTTTCTGACCAACATGAAGGAATACATCGATGCCGATGTTCCCGAGGGCGACCCCAAGCCCAGCCGCTGGGTTCACTATGGCATGACCAGCTCCGATCTGGGCGACACGGCCCTGTGCTACCAGCTCACCCAGGCCTGCGACCTGATCATCGAGGATGTCAAGAAGCTCGGCGAGATTTGCAAGCGTCGTGCCTTCGAGGAGCGCAACACGCTCTGCGCCGGCCGTACTCATGGCATCCATGCCGAGCCGATGACCTTTGGCATGAAGTTTGGCTCTTGGGCCTGGGAGCTCAAGCGCGATCTGGATCGTCTTGAGGACGCCCGCAAGAACGTTGCCTTCGGTGCTATCTCGGGCGCTGTCGGCACGTACAGCTCCATCGAGCCGTTCGTCGAGGAGTACGTCTGCGAGCACCTGGGCCTGGTTCACGACCCGCTGTCCACGCAGGTTATCAGCCGCGACCATCACGCCTATCTCGCCGGCGTTCTTGCCACCACTGCGGCCACCTGCGAGCGCATCGCTACCGAGGTTCGCAATCTGCAGAAGACTGATACGCTCGAGGCCGAGGAGCCGTTCCGTAAGGGCCAAAAGGGCAGCTCAGCCATGCCACACAAGCGCAACCCCATCACCATGGAGAAGGTCTGCGGCCTGTCGCGCGTCGTGAAGGCCAACGCGCAGGTTGCCTTCGACAACGTCGCCCTGTGGCACGAGCGTGACATTTCGCACTCCTCTGCCGAGCGCGTCGCCCAGGCCGATAGCTTCATCGCGCTCGACCACATGTTCCAGTGCCTCATTCGCGTTATCGACGGCCTGCAGCTGTACCCTGCCCGCATGATGGCCAACCTCAATAAGACCCGCGGCCTCATCTTCTCCTCCAAGGTGCTGCTCGCCCTCGTCGACACGGGCATCACCCGCGAGGACGCGTACGCCATTGTGCAGGAGAACGCCATGGCAACCTGGCACGAGGTACAGGATTGTGTCTCCGGCCCTACCTTTAAGGAGCGTCTCGAGGCTGACCCGCGCTGCACCGTCAGCCAGGAAAAGCTCGACGAGATCTTTGATCCGTGGGACTTCCTCACCCGTATCGACACGGTCTTTGATCGTCTGGAGCAGCTGAGCTTCGAGTAGGTTCGGGCATAACGTTAGCTTTTTAGGGCGCTTTGCTGGTAATGTGTGTTGCCGGCAAAGCGCCTCGTTGCATTTAGGGAAAGACGGGGATAATAGTCGTCTCGAATAACATTCTGAGAGGGGATCGCATGATTTCGTTTGATTACAAGCCTCAGGGCGTGTGTGCTCGCAATATTCACCTTGACCTTTCCGATGACGGCAACAAGGTGATGGGCGTTGAATTTACCGGCGGCTGCGACGGCAATCTCAAGGCTATCTCCAAGCTGGTCGAGGGCGCTCCTGCCGATCGCGTAATCGAGGTTCTCGCCGGTAATACCTGCGGTATGAAAAAGACCTCCTGCGCCGACCAGCTTACACGCGCTATCGAGGCCGCTCGCACCGAGATCGCCTAATGGGTATCGCCGATCACATCAAGAACGGAATATCGCGTCGCGGCTTTGTACTCGGTGGGGCTGCCGCGGGCGCTGCCACGGTGCTTGCCGGATGCTCGAAAAAAACGGGCACCAGCGATGATGCCGCCGGCGAGCCGCAGGTTATCAAGGATGATTCCAAAATCATCTCGATTACGGATGAGTACGAGGCAGTCGACATCGATCTTGAGCCGGCGGCGTCGTGGACGCTGCCTCTGGGTACGCTGCTGTACTACTGCGACGGCGATTACGCCGCGGCAATGATGGCGCCCGCATCGGCACTGCACGCCAACACGCTCGGTGTGCTCAACCTGGGCGATGGCTCGCTTACCACATTAATCGAGGATCCTATCGAGGGCACGGGATATGCATTCTACGATGTCCGTGCCGGCGACGGCGTATTCGCGTGGGTTGAGATGAACTTTGCCAATTCATCGTGGAAGCTCTACGCTCAAAATCTGTCGGGCGCTTCGCTCTCTGGCGACGTGGTTGAGCTCGATCGAGGTGGCAAGGACTACGATCCGCCGCTGTTTACGGCGTTCGGGGCATCAGTCATCTGGTATAAAATGCCTTCGGCAGGCGGCAATAAAACGAGTAGTGATTCGTTTTGCTATCGTCGCTCGCTTGATGAATCCAAGGCCGAGGTAATTTGGAAATCGACGGGCCGCTTTGCATCGGCCCCGCGCGCGAGCGACGGCATTTTGACCATCTCGCCGCGTGTCCGCAACGACGAGGGCGTCTACTACGGCATAACGGCAATCGATTTGACCGACGGCAACAACACCAAACGTGCCCAGCTAGTCCTTCCCTCGTCAGTCTCGCCTTTCGAGGCCGTATATATGGGCGATACCTTCGTGTTTTCTATCGAGGCGGCCTATAGTGGCGTGGGCAGCCTGGGCAATATGGGCACATATATCGGTAATGAGGGAGGGCCGTACCTCTTCCTGTCCCGCGAGCCGCTCGCATGTGCGGCTGGCAAGAAGAATAAATACCTTGTTAAGGTACAGGCGTCGCATTTCCTGATCGACACCTCTGCCAAGACCTATGGCTCGCTGCTGTCGCCCGACCGCGCTTTGGAGTATGGCGATTATCCAGCTACGGCGGGAAAATCGGACTCATTCCTTACGTACGCCACGGTGCGCAACAGCCAGGGTATACCAGAGACGGTCACTGCACGTCTATTCTCTCTTTAAGCTTAGAGGGGTTAAAAAGGCGCCAACAGGGGAATAAACGCGTTGTAATTGTGAGTACCGCCCGCCGAGCTGCCGCGTCATAGCGGCATCCGGCGGGCTCAGGTGCGTTAAAATGGGCTTGTTCTTAGCTAATTGAGACAGGGGGGCCGTGTTATGGCTTCAGATGCAAAAAAGATTCTGCTGGTCGAGGATGAGAAGGCAATCCGTGACGCCGTCGCTGCCTATCTCGAGCGCGAAGGCTACTGGGTTGTGGGCGTCGGCGACGGCCAGTCCGCGATCGAGGAGTTCGAGAAGCATCAGTTCGACCTGGTCGTGCTCGACCTTATGCTCCCCAAGATTCCCGGCGAGCGCGTTTGCCGCACCATTCGCGATACCTCGGATGTCCCCATCATCATGCTGACGGCTAAGGGCGAGATCGAGGACCGTATTATCGGTCTTGAGCTCGGCGCCGACGACTATCTGATTAAGCCGTTCTCGCCGCGCGAGCTCGTCGCCCGCGTTCGCGCTCTGTTCCGCCGTGCCCATCAGGCCGACGAGCCCACCGTCGAGGTACTCGACTTCGGCGATCTGGTCATCGATATCTCGGGCCACAAGATCTTGGTCGAGGGCAAGGAAGTCGATCTGACGGCTTCCGAGTTCAAACTGCTCACCACGCTTGCCCGCCATCCCGGCCGTGTGTATAACCGCATGGAGCTGGTCGAGAAAGTGCTCGGGTATGACTTTGAGGGCTATGAGCGCACCATCGATAGCCACGTGAAGAATCTTCGCGCCAAGCTGGGCGATGATCCCAAGAAGCCCAAGTGGCTCTACACCGTCCATGGTGTCGGCTATCGCTTCGAGGCTCCGGCCAAGACCGATAAGTCGGACGAGAAATAGGGAAATCACATATGACACCTGCGCGCTTTGAAATCGGACAAAAGCACAAGCAGGAGAGCGAGGCGGGTTCCAAGGCTAGTTGGAACACGCCTCGTTCCGATTCACGGCCAACGATGAGCTATCCCTCGCGCATGGCACTTGCTTTTGCTCTGACATCGCTCATGACAGTATTGGTGCTGGTGGGCGTTGTCTCTGTTGTGTGGGGCACGGTCTTTTCGGATTACACACGCTCCAATATCGTCGAAATCGCAAATTCCGCTGCCGAGAAGTTGGCGACCTCATATGAGGAAAACGGCTCTTGGACCGCGGGAGAACTGCGCACGGTCGCAACGTCGAGTTTGGTTTCCGACGATCTGGGCATGCAGGTCGTCAATAAAAAGGGCGTGATCGTTTATGACGATTCCTGGCCCTCGGCAAGCGCCACCGCCGATGTACGCGAAAACCAGGCTACGACCGACGACACGAGCGGCAAGAGGGCATCGCATAGCCCGGTCTCGTCTGCTCCAACCGACTCCGATAGCGTTGCTAACGTCGAGATTGTAACGTCTTCCGGCGAGCATGTCGGACAGGTAAAGCTGTGGGCCATCGGCTCCGACGCTCTGCTCACCAAGGCGGACTCTGCGTTTAGGGAGAAGACCTTTAACGCCATGGCCCTCGCCGCGGTTGTTGCAATCTGCATTTCGGTCGTTATCGGATCGCTCGTGTCGCGCATGCTCACCAAGCCGATTCATCGCATCACCAGTACCGCAAAGCAAATCCGTGACGGCGACCTGTCGGCTCGCACGGGACTGCGCGGTGATGACGAGATCGATCAGCTGGGTGAGACCTTCGATGAGATGGCCACTTCGCTCGAGAAGGATATGAAACACGAGAAGCGCCTGACCTCAGACGTTGCACACGAGCTTCGCACGCCGCTTATGGCCATGCTCGCAACGGTCGAGGCCATGCAGGATGGCGTGTATCCCACCGACGATGAGCATTTGGAGACCGTTGCTTCCGAGACGCGTCGCCTGGCTCGTCTGGTGCAGCAGATGCTCGACCTATCGCGTATGGAAAACAGCACGGCTCCGCTCAATCTAGAACCGGTGGACATGGTTCCGTTCGTGCGATCGATTGTGAATGGCCAGGAGCGCCTGTTTGCCGACCGTGACCTGCGTTTGCGCTTTGCAGATGAGACGCAGGGCCACGATGACGTTGTCGAGGCAGATCCCGACATGATCACGCAATGTGTTATCAACCTCATGAGCAACGCCATGCGCTACACCCCCGAGGGCGGTTGGGTCGTGGTGTCGGTGCTCAGTGACCGCAGGCACGTCAGCATTGCCGTTTCTGATACCGGCATCGGTATTGCCAAGGACGATCTGTCGCGCATTTTCGGGCGGTTTTGGCGCGCCGATGCCAGCCGCGCCCGCGAAGCTGGCGGCCTGGGCGTCGGCCTCGCCGTGACCAAGCAGATTGTCGAGCGTCACCATGGCTACATATCCGTGGAGTCGGAGCTTGGAAAGGGTACGACTTTTACAATTCATCTGCCCCGCGAGCACACGGCAGACGCGGCATCTACTACAATGGAGCACTAGCTTTTCGCTATTCGGTGAAGGAGGGGCCGCGTCCCTGCCGCTCCGAGTTTGCGAAAACATGCGGGAAAGAACCCGCATTTCTGTCGTATTTAGGTAAGGAGTGACTCACGTGACAACGATGGAGCGTCGTCCGGATTCCCGTGGCAAGGTTCGTGATATTTACGATGCCGGTGAAAACCTGCTGATGGTCGCCACCGACCGCATTTCTGCGTTCGACTTCATTCTTCCCGACGAGATTCCGTTTAAGGGAGAGGTGCTCAATCGCATCTCGGCATTCTGGTTCGATAAGTTTGCCGACATCGTCCCCAACCATCTCGTTTCCATCGACCCGGCGGATTTCCCCGAGGAGTTTGCTGAGTATCGTGACTACCTCGCTGGCCGCGCCATGCTGGTTAAGAAGGCCCAGACGATTCCTATCGAGTGCATCGTCCGCGGCTATCTGACCGGTTCGGGCAAGAAGACCTACGACGAGAACGGCACCGTCTGCGGCATCCAGCTGCCTGAGGGCCTGACCGAGGCTTCCAAGCTTCCCGAGCCGTTGTTCACGCCGTCCACGAAGGCCGAGATCGGTGACCACGACGAGAACATCTCGTTCGAGCGTTGCTGCGAGATCGTGGGCGAGGACATCGCCACGCAGATTCGTGACCTTTCCCTCAAGATCTACAAGGCCGCTGCCGAGTACGCCGCGACCCGTGGCATCATCATTGCCGACACCAAGTTCGAGTTTGGTGTTATTGATGGCAAGGTCACGCTGATCGACGAGTGCCTCACGCCCGACTCCAGCCGTTTCTGGCCTGCTGCCAGCTACGAGGAGGGCAAGATCCAGCCTAGCTACGACAAGCAATTCGTCCGCAATTGGCTCAAGGCCAACTGGGATATGACGGGGGAGACCCCGCACCTGCCCGCCGAGGTCATCGATGGCACGTCCGAGCGCTATCGCGAGGCCTTCCAGATCATCACCGGCTCCCAGTTCACAAGCATGAAGGAGAACGCATAAGTGAGTACCCGTAGCGCCACGAACAAGCGCACGCAATCCCACGAAGTTACCGGGGTTGCGCGCAGGTCTGCCGCATCTGCTAAGCCCGCCCGCCAAGCAGCGAGCTCCGTTCGCATCGTGCCGGCTTCGTCTAAGGCACGCCGCAAAGAGCTCGAGAAGGGCGAGAACCTCGAGGGCCTCTCTAAAGAGGAGAAGCGCGCCCGCAAGGCCAAGCAGCGCGCCAAGGAGGACCGCATCTATACGGTGTCGAATATCCTCCTCAAGCAGGACGAGGACTACACCAAGCGCCGTCGCATCTGGTGGATTGTGCTCGCCATTGGCATGGTGCTCGTCGTGGCAATTTGGGCCTCGCTGTACTTCGCTCCCGCTGGCATGGTGTCCAGCCCTGTCCAGATGGTCGGCATCGTTTTGTCCTATGTCATCATCCTAGGTGACTTTATCTACGACTTCGCTCGTATTCGTCCCTTGCGCAACATGTACCGCGCGCAGGCCGAGGGCATGTCCGAGAACAAGCTCAACGCTCTTATTGAGCGCGCGGCTGCCGAGGAGGACCAGAAGGACTCCAAGAAGAAGTAGCGTTTGCATACATACTTATCGCTAAGATATAAGGCGCGTCGTTTTTGCGGCGCGCCTTTTTACTGTTCTATAGATAGATGGAGTGGCACATGATTCGAGCTGCCCTGACGGTCGAAGAGGCTCTGGAGGGCATGAAGGCCCTGGAGCCCAAGATTAAAAACTACGCGCGCCTGGTCGTCCGCAAGGGCGTAAACGTCAAGCCCGGCCAGGAGGTCGTCGTTCAGTCTCCGGTCGAGTGCGCGCCGTTTGCGCGCGTGGTGGTCGCGGAGGCCTATGCTGCCGCCGCCGGCCACGTGACGGTCATTTGGGCCGATGATGCCGTGACGAGGCTCACGTACGAGCATGTCGAGAAAAGCTATTTTGAGCAGACACCCGAGTGGAAGCGCATGCAGCTGGATTCCTTGGCCCAGGATGGTGCCTGCTTTGTCTTTATCGAAGGTGCGGATCCTGCGGCCCTCAAGGGCATCGATCCAGCCAAGCCGGCCGCGGCATCAAAGGCGAGGAATACGCAGTGCAAAGTTTTCCGCCGTGGACTGGATTACAACATCAATCCGTGGTGCATCGCCGGCGCTCCGGTCGTGGCTTGGGCGCACGAGGTGTTCCCAGGAGACGCCGATGAGGTTGCAATCTATAAACTATGGAATGCGATTCTGCACACCGCGCGCGCCGATGGCCAGGACCCGGAGAGCGACTGGGAACTCCATGACGCCGCATTCGAAAAGAACCTGCGTTTCCTGAACGACAATCGTTTCGACTACTTGCATTACACCGCGGCAAATGGAACCGATCTGACGATTGGCATGACGAAGGGTCACGAGTGGGCCGGCGGCAAGGGCAAGACGCCCGATGGACACCCCTTCTTCCCCAACATTCCCACCGAGGAAGTCTTCACCTCGCCCGATCGCATGCGCGCCGACGGTATCGTGTACTCGGCCATGCCGCTCATCCACCACGACAATAAAGTCGAAGATTTTTGGATTAAGTTCGAGGGCGGCCGCGTGGTGGACTACGACGCCCGCGTGGGCAAGGCAACGCTTGCGAGCATTATTGACACCGATGAAGGTGCCGCTCATCTGGGCGAGGTCGCGCTCATTTCCAAGAACACTCCGATCCGCGAAAGCGGCGTTCTGTTCTATGACACGCTCTATGACGAGAACGCTAGCTGCCATCTCGCGCTAGGTGTCGGTTTCCCCGAATGCATCGAGGGTGGGTATGACATGTCCAAGGAGGAGCTCCTGGAGCATGGCGTTAACGTCTCGAGCACGCACGTCGATTTTATGATCGGCACGGACGACATCGATATTACGGGCATTACGCCTGATGGACGTGAAGTTGTGATTTTCCAGAACGGCCAATGGAGTTGGGAATAGTCCCAGACCGTGGTACAATGCCACCCGCGGGCCGTTAGCTCAGCTGGCAGAGCAGGGGACTTTTAATCCCAAGGTCCAGGGTTCGAACCCCTGACGGCCCACCCAAAGATTGTTGAGACGGTCAACTTCGGTTGGCCGTCTTTTTTGTCGCCCTTTCATGGGTTCGAACCCGTATCTATCTATATATAAGAACGCTTGGCGAACAAAACCCGCCTTTTACCGATGGGAAACAAATAGCTGATGCCTTTGGAGTAAAGTAGCGCTCCAGAGATGACCGATGTCTCAATACTCGTAAAACAGCTGGTCATCGCCAATATCAGAAGCCAATGCTTCAGTTTTAACCTCAGTGACGCGACTGAGGGATCTATTCATTTGTGAACAAAATATGGAGTGCGCGATTCCCGCCCACGGCGCCCCTCCGGTCTGGCAATATATCTCCTTGCCGCGCGGCCCGGTGCAACCG
>CAUDDF010000025.1:0-31458 GCA_958448275.1 uncultured Collinsella sp. | reverse complement strand
TCAGGGAGGCGGGGCTGTCCCTCCCGGAATCGTCCAAATAGGTGTTGCCAATCCATAGCCGTTCCTGCTGTTGACGCGCTCGGGCGACCTGGAGCCGCGGGGCGCGCCGCAGGCCTCCTGCGCCTGGGAGTCCATCAGGGCGTTGACCACGGACTGGATCACCTCCCTGCCGAACTCCCTCAGGTCGTCGCACCGCGAGAACAGCGCGAGCAGGGCCTCGGTCTGGGGCCGGTCGAGGCCGAGCCCCCGGTCCGGCTGGGATAGAATGTCGCTGTGGGCCATCGTCTTTCCTTTCGTCGAATATCTAGGCACTGACGATTCTAGGCGATGGCCCTCCCTTGCTTCTTACACCACGACTCTGCGCGCTACCCCCGATGAGGTGCTTTGCGGAAAGTGCATCCCACTCTGGGCGGTCGAAGTGGGACACACTTTCCCAAAGGCGCTCCAACGGGAAATTGCGTCCCATTATTCGGTCAAGAAACGGGATGCATTTTCCCAATGAGAGCAAAACCGGAAAATGCATCCCACAATCAGCCCTCAAAGTGGGACGCCGTTTCCCAATGAGGCTCAAGCGGAAAATGCATCCCGGAATTGGCGCTCAAAGTGGGATGCGGTTTCCGGTTGAGGGTCTAAGGGGAAAGTGCGTCCCAGAATCGACGCTTGAAATGGGATGCAGTTTCCCGATGAGGCACTCGACGGAAAATACATCCCAGAAATGGCCTTTGAGCTGGGATAAGATTTCCGCGGCATCTCGGATTCTCAAAAATGAGACACGCCGTTGGCGAAAATGAGACACGTGATATCGGGCATCGGATGTATCATTTGCAAAAATGAGTCCACTCCACTCGAATAAAGCGAGGTCCCTCATGTACGTTCCACACCCCCGTATCCGTAGGCTGTCGAAAATCCCGCTTGTTGGGACGGCGGCGCTTGCTGCGTTGATCGCCACGAGCGTCGCCTGCTTCACGGCCACGCCCCAGGTTGCCCAGGCGACAGACGCGCCCGCAATCACCGATATGACCGAGCAGGATTATCAAGCCCTGGGTCTGGGCACGAGCGAGGACATTCCGGCCGATACCGTTGGCCCCTATTCCACTGATACCCCACGACGTTTGCCACGCGCAGCGAGGTCTATATGGCAGCTAACGGTAGCCATGGCAATCGCTACACTCTGCGCGACAAGCTCGAGAACGTCGAGCGCGGTGACATTGGCGGCAGCAGCAAACTCACCGATGGCTATGGAAGTGTGTGGGGCGCCGCAAAGTTCTGGCAAAACGTCAACAACTTCGATACGAACAGCGATCTCTACAAGCATAGCGACTACGGTGGCGGCACCTGGTCGTACCTAAGCAACAATGAGTCCTCAACAGTACTCGCCAACGACAACAACGGTTTCTCGGGCATTCACGCCACGAGTGTTGAGTTCTGCAGCGACGCCAGCACGGGCAAAAAGAGCCGCGTTGCCGAGCTCCGTGTCTACGGCGACAGTTCCTCCACGACGATTGACGGCAAGTCATACGCCGGAAAGGTTGAGCTGGTCCTCTACTCGTTTAGCAACGGGCGTACGCGCACTCTCGACACACACCTGCCGGTGACGGTCAACACTAATATGATGTACGAAGGCCGTTTTAAGTACCTGGATGCCGGTTACCTGCAAGAGCACGACGCCGTCTTTGATGTCGAGGCGGGCGATGTCGATGGCGACGGCGTCGACGAGCTTTTTGTCTACGCGGGCTGCTATGTCGACGAGAACGGCGTGCGCAAGGCTGTAGTCGACATGTATGACTTGGAGGGCGGCAACTGGAAGCAAAGCGTCGTCAAGATCGATGCCGGTAACGCCGCGGACTACACCACGCACAACAAGGGCGGGAACGACTCCTGGACGCAGCTTCAGTCAGCTCCTGTCGTTTCGCTAGCGGCCGGCGACCTCGATCGCGATTTTTGCGATGACCTCGCCATCGTGGTCTCGGCACCCTACGGCAAGAAGAATATTGATAAGTCGACGCATTGCGAGCTGTTTTCGTGGGATGCATCCAAGGGTGCGCTCGTCCATGTCGATGCTCTGGGCGACGCGGGGGCAATCTCCCTCTCCGCGAACGGCAAGACCATGGTCGCTGCGAATGCGACGTTCGGCACGTTTGCCGCCTACGATGAAGAAGGAAAGAAGACGGGTGAAACCGTCACGGGCCTTATTCTTGCGGGCTATGACTGGCAACGCAGCGCTTTTGATTACGGCGCTTCTGACGGCAGCAAGGGGCTGTACGGCGCGCTGTACCGCTACGCGTATTTTGACTCGGAGTCTGGCGAGTTCAAGCTTTCCGATTGCAAGGAATACAGAGACGGGCTCCTCGCCTCCTATGGGCTGATGCATGTGCCCAACAGCGCATGGAAGGATAGCGCTCAGGATAAGCGCTATCCGTGCACCTTAGCGCCTGTTGCCCTTGCCACTGCCAACCTTGACGGCCTGTCCGAGCAGCTGGCGGTCGACGAGGTGCTCGTGGGCGGCGATGTGTTCCGCGACTTTGCCTGCAACACGGCACAGAGCGGGGCTCAGGGCTTGGGGTCCATGGTCGGAACCATGAGCATGAGCGGTCAGCAATACAACAGCAGCAACAAGCATGACCATAAGGGTATAGAGCAGGTGTGGATCAGCGACGTCAAGGCGGGCAGCGTCTCGGGTTCGGACCGCTATAACGAGAGCTTTATCGCTGTGGTGGGCAAGCACCGCGACGAGGACCTGCGCAAGAACGATGACTACTATTGGATGACCGCCTCGCATTTTTCGCTCGACGAGAACGGAAAGGTGCGCCGCGGCGAGGAGCAGGTGATTAGCGAGAGCAACCGTCGCGGCACTACCTACGGCACATTTATCTCGCTCGCGCTGCCCGATGTCGACAACGACAGCGTCAAGATCACGTACAAGGACCGCTACAAGGTCTATACCAACCCGCGCGTGCTTGCCGTGCTGCAGGATGCGCCCTATGTTGAGGATCTGGAGCAGGCATACGGCTATCTGGTGTTGGGCGGCACGTCATACGGAGAGGAAAAGGGCACGGGGACATCCCAGGGCTATACCATTGGCGCCGAGTTGGGCGTTGCCGTCGAGGTGCAGACCGGTCCGCCCCTGGTCGCGATGAATGCTTCAGTCGATTTTGCCGCCGAGGGATGCTATGACTACCGGAGCGAGCGCACGGTCAGCGCAAGCGTAAGCTATGAGTCGCATGCCGGCGAGGGTGACAAGGCCGTGCTCTACACGATTCCGATGGTCTATTACGAGTATGAGATCGAAAATGAGGAAACTGGTGGCAAGGGCGTGATGGCGGCGCCCGTGTCGCTCGGCGCGCAGACCTCGGTCGTTAATGCCGAGGCCTATGACCGCATTGCCAAACAGCACAATATGACGCCGCTCAGCTACTTTTTGACCAACCGGTCGGGAGAACCCGGAACCTATCAAACGACGCTCAACGGCGAGACTCCCGTTGGGGATTCCTTTGGCCTGGGCAAGCCTGGCGTAACGCGCGCCTACACGCACGATGGGTTTAACGGCGCCGCCGCGCAGTCGGGGGCGAGCATTGAGCAGACCATCGAAGTCGAGGAGGGCAAGGAGCAGGAGCTCGAGCTCGGCTTGACGCTGAACGGCAGCGTTGTCATGGGCGCGAAGCTCGCAAAGCACGAGTTGTTTGGCGGCCTGTGCTTTGGTGCCAACGCCGGCTTTACTACGGGTAACTCCTCGAGTGAATCGACCGAATACGGCGGCACCGTCGACAACCTGCCCGAGGCCGCGCAGGGCAAGTACGGTTTTGTGTGGCGTCTGAGCGTCAACGCGGTGGATGTCGACAAGTTCGAGGCAGACTCGGGCGACAAGCTCGGCACCAAGGACACCGACCAGTTCTGGATCGTGGGCTATGACGTTAAGGACGTCGAGATGCCCGACGCGCCGGCCGTGACGGGCTTTACGGCAAACGCCGTCGATTCGACCAGCGTTACGTTTAGCTGGGACGATGTGCTCGCAAACAAGAGTGGTTTTAGCTACGGCGTGGGCATGCTGCAGAGCAATGCGGCGGATGCGGTCGTCAATAGCTGGAAGATTGCCGACAACACGCAGACCTCGCTCAAGTGGGATGGGCTGCAGCCCAATACGGAGTATCGATTCGCCATCGCCGCCGTTAAGAATGGATCCACGACCGAAACAGGTATTCGCTCGGCAATCATCACGGTCAAGACCATGCCCGATGGCATGACGATGACCGTGAGCGGACCTGCAGCGGATGCTGCGGAAGGGTTGGATCTTGGATACGACTCTTCGGTTGAGCGCACGGCGGGAAGCCACCTGACGCTCTCGGCGATTGGCCATGTGAAGCAACTCGGTGCCGACGATAGCGAAACAGGGCTGGCACCGACCTATATGTGGTACCGCAAGGGCCGCGGCGAGACAGAGTTTAAGCTCGTGGGTGCCGATGGCAACCTCGCGGCTGGAACGACCTCAAAGCTCGAGATTGACCTGACCGCAGACGATGACGGTGCGCAGTATTACTGCCACGTGGGATACAACGACGTGGGCCTCGACACCGGCGCGACGCTCGTGAATATCGAGGCCGAGGAGGCGGCGCCCACAACGGTGAACGCCACCCCGATCCGCACGCGCCGCCTGTTCTCACAGGCAAGTGCGGGCGCCAAGAAGTTCCTGGACCATACGCTGGTAAACACCGCCGGCCCAACCGATTCCGAAGGCTCAAAGGACCCCGAGACTCCTGAGACCCCGACGAACCCGGACAAGCCCAAGTCCGACAACGGAGCTAAGACCGACGCCAAGGTCAAGACTACGACCACAGCGAAGAACCTCGCAAACACCGGCGACCAAACATTCGCCCTAGTCGCCACCGCAGCAGCAGCGGGAGCAACGCTCGTAGTGATAGCCCTTATCATGCTGATCAAGCGCCGCAAGACCCACTAGTAGCCAGTCGAACATATCGACAACCCAAAAACCCGGGTAGCCAAAAAACAGGCCACCCGGGTTTTCTGTTGAGTGGAGACTCCGCAAGCGGAAACTGCATCCCATTCCAGACAAGAATTCCGGGACACACTTTCCGCAAACAAAGAAGGCCACATAACGTGGCCTTCAACTTATATATGTTCGGCGATACACCCAAGACAAGCCACGCTCCAACAACAGGGCGTCTGTCCGGGCGGAGGTATGTAAGGTTCATCGCGAGTTCCGCACGCAAAGGAGGCCACTTAATGTAGCCTCCGTCTTGCGCAGGACTGTCCGAGCAGGGAACCTTACATTCCGCGCCGCCGGGCAGACGAACCAGTTAAGACGCGCCGTTACTTGATCTTGGTCGTGCCCGGCGCCAGGTTGGGGTCGGTCTCGTTGGCCTCGGTCTGGAAGTGCTTGGTGTAGACGTTCTTGCCGTCGCGGAACATCTCGTAGTACTGCATCTTGGCGTAATCCTCGCGCGCCTTGGTGGCGGCTGCCGCGGCGGCGTCGTCACCGGTGACGTTGGAGGAGAGCGCCCAGCGCAGGCTGGCGTCCTCGTAGCCCACCGAGTTGATGGCGGGCAGCGACTCGCGCAGCGTCATGTGCGCCTTCTGATAGTCGGAAAGCGGGGCACCGATCAGCTGCATCAGCTGGGTGGACAGGTAGTTGGTGGACAGGTCGTCGACCTCGCTCGTCTGGTCGCAGCCGGCAACGTCGTAGTTGGCCCAGATGATGTAGTCGGTCTGCCACAAGCGCTCCTGGTGGGTGGCGTCGTCCTCGTCGGTAAACCACTTGTCGTTGAACTTGGACGGGAAGAACGGCTGGTGATCGCCCCAGAACACCACGACCACCTTACGGTCGAGCTTGCTCAGGGCGTTGAGGAAGTAACGCAGCGCCTGGTCGGACTGCTCGATGCACGAGACGTACTCGTCGACATCGGAGAGCGTACCGTCCTCAACGGTCTTGGCGTCCAGGTCGGTCGTGTCGATGTTCAGGTGCATCTGCTTGTCGACCGGCAGCAGACCCGTATCGTAGCCCGAGTGGTTCTGCATGGTCACGTCGAAGATAAACTGCGGATCGGCGTTCTGGTCGAGCAGCTCAAGAATCTTGTCGTAGGTAGCCTGGTCGGTCACCATATCGCGCAGGGTGTCGGCTCCCTGGAAGTCGTTGATGGACAGGAACTGGTCAAAGCCAAAGTCCTTGTAGACGTTCTCGCGGTTCCAGTTGGTTGCGTGGTTGGGGTGCATGGCCGTGGTGGTGTAGCCGAGCGACTTGAACTGCTCTGCCAGGTTCCCGGTCGTTTCCATGTTGTAGATGGTGTAGGGGTACACGCCCGAGCCCAGGTTGGCCATGGAGTTGCCGGTCATAAACTCAAACTCGGTATTGGCGGTGCCGCCGCCGTAGGCGCTCACGTAGAGCTTACCGCGGCTGAGGCAGTTGGACAGGTTCTTAAAGTACTGCGGGCCCTCGTAGCCGGCGCGCATGTTCTGGTAGATCGAAAGATCCGAGAAGGTCTCGTTCATGATGGCGATGACCGTGGGCTTCTCGCTATCGAACTGCTCCTTTGCGGCGGCGCGCTCGTCGCTCTTGGCTGCGTCGGACTTGTCGTAGGCCTTGGCGTACTTTTTGAGCGTGGCCTTGGCATCGTCGACGGAGTAGTCGGCGGGTTTGGGCGGCTTGATGGACTGCGCTGCGCTAATGAAAGCGGGCAGGTAGCCCTCGCGCCAGTAGCTCTCGAGCGGGCGCCAGGTGTAGACGGTGATGCCGAGGGTGTTGTAGTAGTCGATGAGCGTGACGTGTGCGGTCACGCCGCCCAGGCACAGCACCGCCACGAGCAGGTTGGTGAGCAGCATGCGCTTGGCGTTGGCGGCGCCCTTCTGACGGTGCGGTGCCACCAGGCCGGCGTACTCGCACAGCAGCATGGCGATGGCGGTAAAGCCCATGGACAGCACGCAGAACAGCGAGATCGAGAAGGTGTAGCCGGTGCCGGCGACCGCAGCGGCGGTGGAGATGGCCGAAAGGTCGCCCGGCTGGATGGGCATGGATTTAAACGTGATGACGAAGAACTCGGCAATGCCCAGGACAAAGAGGGCAAAGGCCAGGACCGCGGGAGCTGCGCCGTGGCGCTGGAACAGGAAGAACAGGCCGACCATGAGCGTGGTGATGATGGCCCACTCGAGCAGGATGCACAGGGGGTAGACCCAGGTAAAGTCGTGGTTGGACGAGACCTCCATGCCCAGCAGCGCAAAGACGCCGGCGAGCAGCAGGCACAAGACGGCGGCGACGAGCGGTTTGCCCACAAAGGCGCCGCGCAGGCGGGCGAGCTTGCCGGTGGGGGCGGGGGCGTCGGGCCCGGCGAACGCAAAGACGCGCGGGGCGATGCGGTCGCGGGCGATACTGGCCCAGGCGCAGCCGGTGAGGATGGCATTGGTCAGGATGAGCATCACAAAGGCGAGCGGCTCGTTTTGCGCGACGAGGCCAATAGCGCCCCAGATGGTCAAAAAGAGCTGGAACAGGCCGAAGGCGACGCTCCAGGCGAAGGCGCCCTTGGTGACGGTGCCCGACTGAGCGCGAATGGCCTTGGCCTCGCGCAAAACAAGGTAGACGGTCGCCGCAAGACCGACGAGCGAGATGGCGGCAGCGAACATGCTGAGACTCCTCACAAACTTAAAACCTACGAAAGCGGGGGTTTACCCGATTGTTACCTAAATATGCGCTGCATTTGCGGGCTGCGCACAACAACCAGCCATATTAACGCGCATGTGCGGCGGTGTGGCGCAATGTAGTGGCGGCCTGCGCGATAATGGACGGGAATTACACGGAAACGTAAAGGCTTCTTAAAGAAATGGCGAGGATAGAGCTATGGGCGAGCAGGTTTGTATGACGGGCGCCGAGTGCTGCGGCGGAGCTGCGGGCGTGGATGCGAACGGTTATCCGGTCGAGACTACGGGTAACGCGGTGCTGGACATCTTGGAGCACCGCTCGTCCACGCGTGCCTTCGCGCGTGATGACGACGACCGCCCCGTGGCGGTGACCGACGAGCAGCGGGCGGCAATCTTGCATGCGGCGAGTCGCGCACCGTCGGCGGGCGCCATGATGATGTATTCCATCGTGAGCATCCGCGAGCAGGCTACGCTCGACCGCCTGGCCGACCTGTGCGACCACCAGCCCATGATCGCCAAGGCGCCCTGGGCACTCATATTTGTGGTCGATTATGCCAAGTGGATCGATCTGTTTGAGCACGTGGGCTGCTTTGAGCCCGAGTTTGTCGAGCGCACGGGCAAGGCGCCCCGCCGCGCGCCGGGTTTGGGCGACTTTGCCATCGCGGCCCAGGACGCCGTGATCGCCGCGCAAAACGCCGTGGTTGCCGCCGAGGCCCTGGGGCTGGGAAGCTGCTACATTGGCGACATCGTGGAGAACGCCGAGGAAGTTGCCGAGCTGCTCGATCTGCCGCCCTATACCATGCCGCTGTCGATGCTCATCATCGGCAC
This sequence comes from uncultured Collinsella sp., assembly GCA_958448275.1. GTDB lineage: Bacteria > Actinomycetota > Coriobacteriia > Coriobacteriales > Coriobacteriaceae > Collinsella. Next base: position 22,989 of record CAUDDF010000025.1, on the reverse strand, counting down.
GCCCCGTAAGGAGCGTCCGGCCATTGCGCACCCCGTGGTGAACCTGGTGCACGAGGGGCGCTACTGCCGCGCGGATGCCGCGACCATGGACGCGCAGGTGGCCGAGATGGACGCAATGTTCCGTCCGCATGCCCGCGAGGTGGGGGAGCGCGTCGTGGACATCTATACCCGCAAGCACACGAGTCCCTTTATGGTCGAGATGAGCCGATCCATGGAATGGTGGTTCAAAAACTGGCTTGGAAAATGACGAATGTGACAAAGGGGCAGTCCCTTTGTCACATTTCATATCGCCGCGGTGGCCTAAAGGCCGTATAAATGTTTATTTAGCTGGGAAAACAGTGCTATTCAAACATGGGCCGATTGCCTATAATCCCTTCGAACATTAAAGTTGGGAGGAAACCGGCTTATGGAACAAAAGGCCAAGGAAGCAGCCTCGCACGCTGCGATTCCTGTGAGCATCTCGGCGATGCTCGTCACGCTGGGCGTGGTGTATGGCGATATCGGCACCAGCCCTATGTATGTAACCAAGGCGCTCGTTGCCGGCAACGGCGGCATCGGAAGCGTGACGGAGGAGTTCGTGCTCGGCGCGCTCTCCCTTGTCGTGTGGACGGTCACGCTGCTGACCACCATCAAGTACGTGCTGATCTCGCTGCGCGCCGACAACCATGGCGAGGGCGGTATCTTTGCTCTGTACAGCCTGGTCAAGCGTTGCGGCAAGTGGCTCATCATCCCCGCCATGCTGGGCGGCGCCGCATTGCTCGCTGACGGCATCCTGACGCCCGCCGTTACCGTTACCACGGCCATCGAGGGCCTGCGCACCATCCCGGCGGTCCATGCCGTGCTGGGCGATGACCAGGGCCGCGTCGTCGCCATTACGCTCGCCATCATCATCGCGCTCTTTTTGGTGCAACGCATCGGTACGGCCAAGATCGGTCACGCCTTTGGCCCCATCATGACGCTGTGGTTCCTGTTCCTGGGCGGCACGGGTCTGTTTTTTGTCTTCCAGCACCCCGCCGTGCTGCTGTGCCTCAACCCGGTGCGTGGCATCGCCTTTTTGCTGAGCCCCAACAACCACGCGGGTATCATGATTCTGGGCAGCTGCTTCCTCGCCACCACCGGTGCCGAGGCGCTCTACTCCGACATGGGCCACGTCGGCCGCGGCAACATCTACGCCACCTGGCCGTTCGTTAAGTGCTGCCTGCTGCTTTCCTATATGGGCCAGGGCGCTTGGCTTATGAACAACGCTGCCAACCCCGAGCTCATGGGCATTGCCGACCTCAACCCGTTCTACCAGATGCTCGCCCCGGGCCTGCGCCCGTTTGCCGTCGGCCTTTCCACCGTTGCGGCCATCATCGCCTCGCAGGCGCTCATCACCGGCGCATTCTCGCTGGTGTCCGAGGCCAGCCGTCTGGACCTTATGCCGCACATGCAGGTCTTCTACCCTGCCGAGACCAAGGGCCAGCTCTACATCCCCATGGTCAACAACGTCATGCTTGTCGGCTGCGTCATTGTGGTGCTGCTGTTCCAGAACTCGGCGCATATGGAAGCCGCCTACGGCCTTGCCATTACGCTGACTATGATGTGCACCACGCTGCTGCTCTTCTTCTACCTGCACGAGGAGCGTAAGCTCAAGGTTGCTCCGTGGATCTTCGCAGCCTTCTTCCTTTTGCTCGAAGGCTTCTTCTTCGTGAGCTCGCTCACCAAGTTCTTCCACGGCGGCTACTTCACCATCCTCATGGCTGCACTCATCATGGGCATTATGGTGTGCTGGTACAACGGTACGGCTGTTGAGCAGCGCCAGTTTACGCTGCTGCCGCTGCGCAGCTACCTGCCGCAGCTCAAGCGCCTGCGCGATGACGATCGCTACGAGCGCCTGAGCGACAACATCGTGTACCTGACCAAGGACACCCATACCGACTACATCGACCGTGATATCGTCTACTCGATCTTGGACAAGCATCCCAAGCGCGCTCGCGCCTGGTGGTTCGTGAATGTCGAGACCATGGACGAGCCGCATACCTTTGCCTATTCGGTCGAGACGTTCGGCACCGACTACGTGTTCCGCGTGCATCTGTACCTGGGCTACAAGATTAACCAGCGCGTCAATGCCTATCTGCGTCAGGTCGTTCAGGACCTGGCTGCCACCGGCGAGCTGCCGCCGCAGACGCATGACTACTCGGTCTACAAGGATCCGGGTAACATCGGTACGTTCAAGTTCGTCCTGATCCGTAAGCTTCTGGCGCCCGAAAGCGATGTGGAGCCGAGCGAGCGTACGGCCATCACGCTCAAGTACATCATTCGTCGCGCCGCCGGCACGCCTGCACGCTGGTACGGCCTGGAGAACTCCAACGTGAGCTTTGAGTACGTGCCGCTGTTCACCAAGTTCAAGGCCGTGAACAAGATGCAGCGCCTGGCTCCCAACGAGCGCCCGTAGGCGCCGACGGGTTGCACGGAGTTGGTTTTCGATGGATAAGCATGAGGCCGGGGAGGTAAACATGGATACAAAGGCGCTCGATGGCCGTGAGGCGGTGGTCGAAATGGTGCGTGAGGCGCGTGTCGACGCCGCCGAAGATCGGTTCCTTACGAACCGTGCCAACATGGATATGGCCGACCGCGTGATCTCGATCGTGGCACTGGTATTTGGAGCGGTGTGCGTGTGTGCCCTGCTCGCGCACGTGCTGTTTGTCTAGCGACCGCCGGTTGCAAAGGCTATACACTTGGAACCACCACAAGGGAAACCACCACAAAGGTGCCTGTCCCTTTGTGGTGGTTTTTGTTTTTGAGAGAGGGGCGGGGCGCTGATGGACGTCCGTACGGACGGCGATATTGCCGATAGCTTTTGGTGGCGGCGCACAACGCTGACGCGCCGCACTCCTCTGTATGACGCCTGCGTATCGGTGGGGCTGCTGGTCGCGGCGACGATTGTGGGCGCGCTGCTCGACCATCCGGGTCTCGCGCCGAGCATCATGATCGTCTATGTGTTCGCCGTTCAGCTGTGCGCATTCTTTACCTGGAGTCGCCTGTATTGCTTGCTGAGCTCGGCTGCCGCCGTGGCGCTCTACAACTTCTTGTTTGTCGACCCGCGCTACTCGCTGTCGCTTATCGACCGCGGCTATCCCGGCATGTTCTTCATCATGTTCGTGGTCTCGCTTGTGTCGAGCTCGATTGCGTTGGCCCTGCGCCGCGCCTTGGCGCAGGCCGCTGCCAGCGACCGCCGTACGCATATGGTGCTCGAGACCAACCGTATGCTGCAGCGGTGCGCCGATCAGCAGCAGATTGTCCATGCCATGGCAACGCAGCTGGCGCGTCTTTCGGGCTGTCCGGTCGTGTGGTACAGCGCCGACGCCGAGGGCGATGACCTGCTGCCGCGCGCGACTTACACGGCCGTGGGCGATGCCGCGCCGGTGCATGAACTGGCGCCGCAGATGCCGCCGCGGCTCTCGGCGTCCGCCTATGTGGGAACGCCGCTCGACGCCACGTTTGGCGGCTCGGCGTTTTATGGCATCTACCTGACGGTTCGCACAGGCGACGGCTTCGCGCGCTCGGGCGACCCCGCCTCGGTGGTGGGCGTGCTGGCAATCGTTGCCGAGCCCGACGTGCTGACGCACGAGGAGCGAACACTTGCCGATGCCATCGTGAGCGAAGGCGAGCTGGCACTCGATCGCGCCCGCGCCATGGAGGCCCGCGAGGAGGCGGCGGTGCTCGCCAAAAACGAACAACTGCGCGCCAACCTGCTGCGCTCCATCTCGCACGATCTGCGCACGCCGCTTACCAGTATTTCGGGTAATGCCGACGTGCTGCTCGACCAGGGCTCGACCGGCACTGCGGTGCTCGATGCCCAGACGCGCCGCGGCCTGCTTCTGTCCATTCGCTCGGATGCGCTGTGGCTCAACGCCACCGTCGAGAACCTGCTCGCCATCACCAAGCTCGAGGGCGGCGGTATGCGTCTGTCGACTACGCTCGAGCTCATGGACGATATCGTCGAGGAGGCGCTGCGCCACGTAAATCCGGCCGTGCGCGAGCACGACCTTAAGGTGGTGGCGTGCGATGAGCCGGCGCTCGTCAATGTCGATGCGCGCCTGATGGTGCAGCTGGTGGTCAATCTGGTGAACAACGCCATCACCTATACGCCCGCGGGCTCGCATATCATGATTTCGATTAGCGTCGACGATGGACGCGTGGCGTGCTCGGTGGCCGATGATGGTCCGGGCATCGCACCCGAGGATCGCGAACGGATCTTCGAGTCGTTCTATACCGCCAACCACGGTCTGGCTGACAGTCACCGCAGCGTGGGCCTGGGTCTTTCGCTCTGCCGCTCCATTGCGCTGGCGCATGGCGGTAGCATAGAGGTTGCCGCGGCGGACCCGCACGGCTCGGTCTTTACGATTGAGCTTCCTGCCACCGACGTTTCGTTTGATAAGGAGTAGCGCTGTGCCGAACTCTGCCGTAAAACCGCTCATCTTGGTCGTTGAGGACGACCCCGCCGTCCGCAATCTTATTGTTGCCGCGCTCGAGGCTCACGGCTTGCGCCATATGGCTGTGGAGACCGCCCATGCCGCTATCGCCGCCGCCTCGTCGCAGACGCCGAGCATTGTGCTGCTCGATCTGGGCCTGCCCGATATGGACGGCGTCAAGGTGGTGGAGTCGGTGCGCGCATGGTCGGGCATGCCGATTATCGTGGTCTCGGCGCGCAGCGAGGACGCGGACAAAATCCGCGCGCTCGATGCCGGTGCCGACGACTATCTGACCAAGCCGTTTTCGGTCGAGGAGCTGCTCGCGCGCATTCGCACGACGCTCAGGCGCCTTTCGTATGCGCAAACGGGCGGCGTTGTCTCCGAGGGCTCGTTCGATACCGGCGAGCTGCATATCGATTTTGATGCCGGCATCGCCACGATGGATGGCGAGGAACTGCATCTGACGCCGATCGAGTATAAGCTCCTGTGCCTGCTGGCACACAACGCCGACAAGGTACTGACGCACCAGTTTATCCTGCACGAGATTTGGGGCACGGCAACTAAGAGCGACCTGGCGAGCCTGCGCGTCTTTATGGGCACGCTGCGCAAGAAGATTGAGTCCGACCCCGCGCATCCGCGCTATATCCAAACGCACGTGGGTATTGGTTACCGATTGGTCATCCAGGGATAGGTCGGCATCCGCCATCCCAATATGAGTTGCGGTGAAATACGGTCTAAATTTGCCTAATTCCAGGCAAACAGTCCGTATTCCACCGCAACTTTGTTTATTTGCCCTTGGGCTTGCTGGCGTAAAATTTTTTCTTTTTGGGCTTGCCGGCGGGGGAGGGCTTGCCGACAAAGTTGGGCTTGCCGTTGCCGGTCTGCGCGTGCGCGGGCGCTGCCGCGCGAGGCTTGCGGGCCTCGGGGTTGCGCAGCTCCTCGGTTCGCTCGGCAATCTCCTCGGCGCTAAAGCCGACCTCGGCCATGGCATCTTCGATGGGCAGGCGGCGCACGATATAGCAGTGGTGCACCTTCTGGTTGCGCGCGAAATCCTCGGGGATGGTCTGTGCCGTAATGTCCTCCAGCACGACGCCCGCTCGTGCGAGCTTGCGCGTCTCGGGGCGGAAGCCGCGCAGGTTGCAGCTAAAGATGGCATGGCCGCCCTGTGCGAGCAGGCGCGACACGCCGGCCAAAAGCTCAACATGGTCGCGCTGGACATCCCAGGTGCGACGGCCCATCTTGGACGAGTTCGAGAACGTGGGCGGGTCGACAAAGATCAGGTCCCAGCGGTTGCGCGTCTGGCGCTGGTCACGAATCCAGGCGAGCACGTCATCGCGCACAAAGTGATGCTGCGGCCCCACAAAGCCGTTCTGACGCATATTGCGCTCGGCCCAATCCAGGTAGGTGTTCGAGAGGTCGACCGTCACGGTCTCCTCGACGCCGCCGTCGGCTGCGTAGCAGGTGGCAGTGCCGGTGTAGGCGAACAGGTTGAGGAAACGGCGCGCCTGCTTGGCGTGCTCGCGCACCAGGTTGCGGGTGACGCGGTGGTCCAAGAAGATGCCGACGTCCAGGTAGTCGTCAAAGTTGACGGCAAAGGTGAGGCCGCCCTCTTCGATGAGCGGCAGGCGACGGCGCGCGATGTTGGCGCGCTCACCCGATGCGCCCTTGCCGGCGCCCTGCTTGCCGTACTGCGAGCCGCCGCGCGAACGCATGCGGGCCTTGGCGTGCACGTGCTCGGCCGGAACATCCAGGATACGCGGCGCGATGGCCAGAATATCGAGCATACGGGCCTGGGCCAGTGCGGGGTCGATGGTCTTGGGCGCGGCGTATTCGGCAATGACGAGCCAGCGGCCCGGCGTCTGCGGGCAACCCTCGTACAGATCGATGGCGGCAGAGTAATCGGGCAGGTCGGCATCGTAGACGCGGTAGCAGCTCACGCCCTCGCGCTTTGCCCACTTGCGACGCAGGCGAGCGTTCTTGCGCAGACGGTTGGCGAACTGCTCGGACTCGGGGATGAGCACGGGCAGCGGCTTGCCATCACCCAGGTCGAGCGTGGCGGTAGGTTCGGGCATGAAGGTGTCGGCGGCTTCGTCGCTGATGACGTCGTCGGCGTCCGCGGTCTCGCCCTCGGCGTTTGCGCTGGTCGCAGCCTCAAACGCTGCGGCGGCGTGGTCGAGCGAAGGCCAGACTTCGACGGTCGCCTCTTCGTTGTTGGGCATGACGGCGATGGAGCGCGCGGGCTCGGCGTGGAGCGCGCGGGCCATAAGGCCATCGCGGGTGAGCGCGGCGACCGGTGCCGAAGCGAGCTCGGGCGCGCGGCGCAGCTCGCCGACCAGCGTCATGGCGTCGTGCATGAGCGAAAGCGGGGTCTCGGTCGTGTCCGCGACCAGGGCGGCACCGGCGACGGCGCCCGCATGGTCCAGCACGGTGGCGGGCTTGGCGGCACAAAAGTCGACAAAACGCTTGTAGCCGGCGCACTTGACCATGCGCTCGGCAGTCTTGCGGGCGGCGGGGTCGATGTCTACGGCCACGATGCGCGCCTGGCGCTCGCGCGCTGCCGCCTCGCGCTCGCGCGCCTCGGCAAGCAGCTGCTCCCACAGGACAGCGTCGTGCAGCTGCCAGCCCTCAAAGCCCCAGCGCTCGCGTGCGGCGCCCGGGGCGCGGTCGGTCAGAATGTTCACGGCCTCCAGCAGCAGACCGCCGCCGGCGCACGAGGCATCGATTAGCGTGGGAAGGGCTTCGTTTTCGTAATCGTCGGCCGTCAGCTCGCGCTCGCATAGTGCGGTCCAGCCGACCTGCGCCAGCACCAGGGCGGCGTAGTCGGGGCGCAACACATGTGCGCCCTCGCCGGCACGGGTCGCCGCGGGCGGCAGGCGCTTGAACAGCGGGTCGCCCGAAAGGTCCAGGCTTATGCTCGCGCGGCGCTGACGCAGCGAAAGCAACAGGTGAACATCGGGGTCGGCGGCATCGACGTCGGCGCGACGGCCCGTGGTCTCGGCCAGACGGTCGCACAGCGCGTCTTTGGCGCGCAGGGCCGAGAAGCGCGTGTTGCGCAGCTGCTCGGTCACGCCGCGGGCGGTGATGGCGATGGTGGCGCCGGGGCGGATGATGGTCTCCCAGGTGATGTCGTAAACGCTGTCGTACAGCTCATCGGCATCCTGCGCCTCAAAGCGCCCGAGTACCACGAACACACGGCTCGCCAGGCGCGACCACAGACAGGCGCGGTAGCCTTCTTCGAGCTCGCCCTCAAACGTGGCGCGGCCCTTCAGCCGGCGAACATGCGAAAGCCCGAGGCGTTTAAGCTCATCGGCGAGTGCGGACTCAAAGCCCTCGGGGCAGCTTGCGTAAAATTCCATGGGTGACCTCTCTGGTTGCGTCGCTCCATTATATGATGGATACTTCGTTTACTCTCGCCCCCGAAAGGAACCCATATGATTGATGCGTGCCCCGATTCCGCCGTGCTCTTTTTTGACGTGGACGGCACGCTGACGTCGTTCGATCCCGACAACATGACCGACAAGGACTTTTCGGCGGTTCGCCCCTCGCAGGCGGTGATCGAGGCGTTTCATCGCCTGCGCAATGCGGGTCACCAGGCATTTATCTGCACGGGTCGTCCCTTGTGGCTGATTGCCGATGGTCTGCGTGCTTTGGAGCCTGCGGGTGTCGTTGCCATGGCGGGAGCGACACTCGAGGTCGAGGGCCGCGTGGTACACGAGGACTGCTTTGACGAGGACATTGTCGAGGAGCTTGCACGCCGTATGGCCGCGGCAGGGATTGAGGCCTTTTTCGAGACCAACGTGGCTACTTTTGCCTTGGAACCCGCGGGCGTTGAGCAGTCGTCTCTGATCGGCACTTCTGTGGTGCACAGCGCCGAGGAAATGCGCGTCGACGGCAGTCTGCGCGTGGGCAAGGTATGCCTCAATGTGCCCAGTTTGGCTCGCGTAGCCAACGATGACGGCTTTATCGATCGCGAGTTTGAGCTGTGCAACACCGGTGGCCAGAATCGCGAGCTGAGCCCCAAGGGCATCGACAAGGGCGTGGGCGTGGCGCGAGCGCTGGAATACCTGGGTCGCACCGGCAACGCGCGCACCTTTGGCTTTGGTGATTCCGGCAACGACCTGGGCATGCTCGCTGCGGTCGAGACGGCTGTCGCCATGGGCAACGCCATGCCTGAGGTCAAGGCGGTCGCCGACTACGTGACCGACGATGTCGCACACGACGGCACCGTCACAGCGATGCAGCATTTCGGCCTCATCTAATGAATCCCGCGTTCTGACGTTTGCTCAAACTGCGACTCTTCGCTTTTGCATGCTCAATCGATTTATCAATCCAAACACTGAGGTGTTTATACCGTTCGCCGAGAAGATAAAAAACCGCAGCTCACGCCTTGATAAACGTAGGTAAAGTGTTTAGCAGTTTAACGCCCATGTGCAAGCGAAAGGAATCAGGCAGATGGCAATCAAGGTGTTCGCTGACGGTGCAAACCTCGAGGGCATGCTCGACATGTACGAGAACGGCAACGTTCAGGGTTTCACGACCAACCCGTCCCTTATGAAGAAGGGCGGCGTGACGGATTACCGCGCGTTTGCCAAGGAGGTCCTGACCCACATCACCGATGTGTCCGTCTCGTTTGAGGTCTTTGCCGATGACGTCGAGACCATGGAGGTCGAGGCGCGCGAGATCGCTACCTGGGCCGAGAACGTCTACGTCAAGATTCCGTGCGTGACCACCAAGGGCGAGTCCACCGCCGAGCTGGTGCGCAAGCTGTCGGCCGACGGCATCAAGGTCAACGTCACCACCATCTTTACGCCTAAGCAGGTTGACGAGATGGTCGAGGCCGTTGACACCGAGACGCCGTCCATCATCTCGCTCTTTGCCGGCCGCATCGCCGACACCGGCGTCGACCCCATTCCGTTTATGACGGAGTCGGTCAAGAAGGCCGCCATCAAGCCCAACTGTGAGGTCCTGTGGGCGTCCACGCGCGAGCTCATCAACATTTACCAGGCCGAGGCCTGCGGTTGCCAGATCATCACGGTGCCCAACGGCATCCTGGCCAAGCGCAAGAACATCGGCCGTGACCCGTACGAGGTCTCGCTCGACACCGTCCGCGGCTTTGCCAAAGATATCGCGGCACTCGGTTTCCATATCCTGCCGTAACGTGAGCACTGGCTGCTCCGAGGGTTGTTCGCCCCGGCTTTTCCTTTCCCTACCGCTCACGCGCTTCGCGGGGGTCGCGCTAGGCAAAGGAAAGGCCGGGGCTGCCGGCACGAGCTTGCCAGCAAGTTGGCGCTTGGCTTCCATATCCTGCCGTGGGCAAAGGTACCCCCGCCTGCGCCGTGCAAAATTGAGAGTATTCAGCAAGGTAAAGGCTTTTACCAGTTAACCGAAGCACGGAACAGCCCCCGTTTTGGCTCTGATGATGCTAAAACGGGGGCCGTTTTTGACTTTATTGCCTCTGAGGGGCGTTCGGGGCGGCGGAAATTGCAGAATACTCGCGATTTTGCACGTCGCGAGAGGGGGGACCCTTGCTTTAGGTGGTTTACTTCCCCTGCACCATGGTGAGCGAGATCTTCTTGCGGTCGCGATCGACCTTTTCCACCCACACCTTTACCGTGTCGCCGACGCGCACCACGTCGCTCGGGTGCTTGACGAAGCGGTTGGCCAGCTTGGAGATGTGCACGAGGCCGTCCTGGTGCACACCCACGTCGACGAAGGCGCCAAAGTCGACGACGTTGCGCACCGTGCCCTTGAGTTCCATGCCGGGCTCCAGGTCGTCGATGGAAAGTGCCGAGCGGCTAAAGGCCACCTCGGGCGCGTCGTCGCGCGGGTCGCGGCCGGGCTTCTTGAGCTCGTTGACAATGTCGATGAGCGTCAGGGTGCCGCAGTCCAGGTCGCTTGCCAGCGCCGAGATGCTGCCCAGGCGGCGCTCGATGTCGGGCACGCCGCCGCGGCTGAGCTCGCTTGCTTTAACGCCGGCGCGTTCCAAGACGGACGTGGCCACCTCGTAGCTTTCGGGGTGGACGCTCGTTGCGTCGAGCGGGTTCTTACCGCCGCTAATTCGCAAAAAGCCTGCAGCGTTGAGATATGCCTTGGGTCCCAGCTTGGGGACCTTCTTGAGCTGGCGGCGATCGGTGAAGGCGCCGTTTTCCTCGCGGAAAGCCACGATGTTCTTGGCCACGCTCGGCGTGATGCCCGAAACGTATCCCAGCAGGCTCGCGCTCGCGGTGTTGACGTCGACGCCCACGCGGTTGACGACGTCCTCCACCACGTGGCCCAGGGTGCGCGAGAGCTCGGCCTGGTCAAGGTCGTGCTGGTACTGGCCCACGCCGATGGACTGGGGCGGAATCTTGACGAGCTCTGCCAGTGGGTCCTGCAGGCGGCGGCCCAGGCTCATGGCGCCGCGCACGGTGACGTCCAGGTCGGGATACTCCTGGCTCGCGAGCTCGGAGGCGGAGTACACCGACGCGCCGGCCTCGTTAACAATGGTGTATCGCAGCCCAGGCGCCTGCTCGGCAATGAACTCCGAGACGACTTCCTCGGTCTCGCGGCTGGCGGTGCCGTTGCCGATGACGATGGTGTTGACGCCGTCCTTTTTGACGAGGCGGGCGAGCTCGCGCTTGGTGCCGGCGACGTCGTGGCGCGGCTTGGTGGGGTAGACCACGCCGTGGTCGAGTAGCTTGCCGGTCTCGTCCATGACGGCGACCTTGCAGCCGGTGCGGTAGCCCGGATCGAGCGCGAGCACGCGGGCGCCGCGCACAGGGCGCGCCGAGAGCAGGCCCTCGAGATTCTTGGCAAAGACGTTGATGGCCTCGGTCTGAGCGCGAACGGTGAGTTTGGCGCGGGCCTCGCGCTCCAGCGAGGGGGCCATGAGGCGCTTGTAACCGTCAGCGATGGCGGCATCGAAGATGGGCGCGAAGACGCCCTGGCGTCGGGGCCAACGGCTGCTGAGGCGCGCTGTGGCGGCAGCGCCGTCGACGTTCACGCGCACGCGGAGCTTGCCCTCGCGCTCGCCGCGGTCGATAGCCAGCACGCGGTGGTTGGGTATACGGCGCAGCGGCTCATCATAGTTGTAGTAGGGCTCGTAGGGAGTCTTTTCGGCGGGGTCGGTGGCCTCGACGACGATGTCGGCGGTGTTTTGCGTAAAGGCGCGCAGGTCGGCGACGTTCTCGGGGTCTTCGGCCACCGTCTCAGCCACGATGTCCGCCGCGCCGGCGAGCGCCTTCTCGGGCGTGTCGAAGCCGGCTTCCTCGTTGACGTAGGCCGCGGCGGTGTCGAGCGCGCTGCCCTTGGCCGAGGCCTGCATGATGATCATGTTGGCAAGCGGCTCCAGGCCTGCCTCGCGGGCCTTCTGTGCGCGGGTCATGCGCTTTTTGCGGTAGGGCTTGTAGAGGTCCTCGACACGCTGGAGCTGCGTGGCCTCTCGAATCTGCTGCTCGAGTTCGGGCGTGAGTTTGCCCTGGGCGTCGATGAGCAGAACGACGTCCTCTTTACGCTGCTCAAGATTGCGCAGGTAGGACAGGCGCTCGTCGAGTGCGCGCAGGGCGACGTCGTCCATGCCGCCCGTGGCTTCCTTGCGGTAGCGCGAGATAAAGGGGATGGTGTTGCCCTCGTCGATGAGCTTGACGGCCGCCTCGACGTTGGCGGCCTTAAGGTTGAGCTCGCGGGCGAGCTGGGCGATAAGATCCATGAAACTCCTTGCGGTAAAGGTGCGTTTGCAGCACAGAGCTACCAAGGATACCACCCGTCCCAAAAGACTGTTTTGGGCCGTGCCACGAAAATGACCTATCTACTACGTTTAACCCGTATGGGTCGACCATCCCCCGGTTTTCCGAAAATACGCAAGCCGTCTACCTGCGGTTTTTACTTCGCGAAATTTGGCACGGTTGAGGGCGATCGGTTAAACGTAGTAGATAGGCGCATTTCGTGGCGAACGAATCAGGCCGAGGTGCAAAATGGCCCCTCGCCCCAGAAAAATCGTCGGAAAGGTAGCAAAATGCCCCGCGGGCAGGAGGCTGCTCGCGGGGCAAAGAAGAGGGGCTTGTTGGTGGCGGACCGAAGGGTTCGGCATGGGGCTTCTGCCGCGGTCTGCCCTAAGGCGTTACAGCTCGACGAGCTGGCCGGTCTCGGCGGCCTCCTTGATGGCGTTGAGAAGCGTGAGCGTCTTGACGTTATCGGCGGGCGTCACGACGGGCTCGACCTCGCGGCGGACAACCTTCACAAAGTGCTTGAGCTGCATCTTGTGCGGCAGCGCGGGGTCGACTGCCGGAATCTCCATCTGCAGCGGCTTGTGCCAGTTGGAGGCGCCGTCGTAGGAGAACTGGTGCAGGCGGGGCAGCGAAAGGGCGCCCTTAGTTCCGCCGATAAAGTAGGCGTCGGCGTCGAAGGGACGGTACTGCGGGTCCTCGCGAGCGGTGGCCTCCCAGTTCCAGGGGCTGGCGGTGGCGTCGGAGATGGTCATGCTCGCAAGCGCGCCATCGGCAAAACGGACGTTGACCACGGCGGAGTCCTCGGTCTCAAAACCGCGGGCGGCGCTGGACTGCATGCCCTGGACGGCAACGGGCTCGCCCAGCAGGTAACGGAGCAGGTCGACGTCGTGCACCAGGTTGACCAGGATCGGGCCGGCACCCTTCTTGCGGCGCCACTCGACGTCGAAGTACTCGTCGTTCTTATAGATCATGTAGTGGAAGCTCGACACGGTGAGCTTGCCCAGCTCGCCGGACTCGATGATCTCCTTGGCCTTGTTGACGAAGGGGTTGTGGCGACGGTGCTGACCCACGAGCACGGGCACGCCGGCGGTCTCGGCCTCGGCGGCAAAGGCCTGGGCATCCTCGAGGTCGTTGGAGATCGGCTTCTCGACCAGCGGCACAATATTGCGCTTCACGGCCTCGCGGGCAACGCCCAGGTGCAGGTCGTTGGGGGTGGCGATGATGACGGCCTCGGGCTTGACCTCGTCCATCATCTGGGCGGGATCGGTGAAGAACGGCACGCCGGCGGCCTCGGCCGTGGCGCGGGCGCCCTCAAAGGCGTCGGCGATGGCGACGAGCTCGGCCTCGGGCTCCTCGGTGACGAAGCGGATGTGGTTGCGACCCATGGCGCCGGCGCCGATAACGGCAATGCGGACGGGGTTGAGCTCAGACATTTCGACTCCTTAATACTGTTGGCGATGGAATGCGACAAAGGGACAGTCCCTTTGTCGCATTGGCAATTACTAAGCGGACTTCTTCTTGCTGTCGGAGACCATCATGTAGACGGTGAGCACGACGGCGATGGCGGCGATCACGATGGCGCCGTAGAAGGACTGCTGGTAGGCGGCGCTGCCAGCCTCGGCGTGATACAGCACGGCGGTGATGGGCTGGCTGATCCAGGTGGAAGCGGCATAGCCCAAAAACATGATGCCGTAGTTGACGCCGATGTTGCTGGTGCCAAAGGCGCCACCGGTGAGCGGCGGGTAGATGACGAGCAGGGCGCCAAAGCTAAAGCCGAGCAGGGCGAGCGCCACAAAGAACATGGCCTGCGTAAAGCTCATCGACATGATGACGAGCGCGACGATGGTGACGACAAGGCTGATGAGCAGCGACTTATAGGCGCCGAGCTTGTCGATGATCTGACCAAAGGACAGACGGCCGACCAGGTTGGCGCAGGTGTTGACGGAGACGACCACGCCGCCGAGGGCGACGGCCGCGGCGCTCGTGGGGTCGGCGAAGAGCTGGACGGCGGCGATGGAGGCAACCTTGCCCACGAGCAGGGTGCCCGCGGTGGCGGCGAAGGCGAAGGTGATGATGAGGACCCAGAAACGCGGGGTCTTGACCATCTCGCCCGGGGTGAGGTCGCCGAAGGTGCCGGCATGTGCGCCACCCTTGGGGGCCTCGAAGCCCTCGGGCAGCCAACCGGCCTCGGGGGCCTTCAGGAACAGGGCGGAGGCGGCGATCATCACAAAGAAGATGACGCCGAGCGCCTTAAGGGCGCCAAAGATGCCCAGGCTCGGGATGAGCAGCGAGGCGAGCACCGGGGACAGCACGGCGGGGCCGGCGGTCGAAGCGGCCAGGGTGATGCCGGAGGCGAGGCCCTTCTTGTCGATGAACCACTTTTGGCCGGTGGTGAGCGCCGGGTTGTAGCCCAGGCCGTTGCCGATGGCGGCGACGAGCGAGAACCACAGGTAGAACTGCCACGGCTCGGTGACGGTGCCGGACATGAACCAGCCCAGGCCGTAGCACACGGCGGCGGCGATAACGACGTTGCGCGGGCCGATCTTATCGGAGATGCGGCCGGCGAAGATGCCCGTCACGGCCATGATGGTCTGAAAGACCGGGAAGGCCCAGGTGAGGGCGCTCGACCACTCGGGGTAGACGGCGAGCAGGTTCTTGCTCACGACGGAATACAGCGCGATGGAGCTGATGAAGAACATGGTGACGCACGCGGCGGAAAGCACGACGGCGCGACCCTTGTTGGAGTTGGTGGAAGCCATTGGACTCTTTCTGATCGATACGGGGGAGGAGCGGGCGTGTCCGCGGGACCTCCCTGTCAGGTTGGTTTACTGGTCAGTCGGCTTGGCGACGCCGGACTCATCGGACCAGAGCTCGACACCCTTGTTCTTAAGGTAGTTGTCGGCATAGGCGCGACGGCCGCCGGGCTTGGCGGTGAGGTCGCCCATCATGTTGGAGAAGCCGCCGTCGACCTTGATGGCGTCGCCGGTGGTGAAGTCCGAGCGCGTGGACGCCAGGAACATGACGGCGTTGGCGATATCGCTGACCTCGCCGATGCGGCGCGTGGCGATCAGACGGCTGCGGCTCTTTTCGACCTCGGGGTCGGCGTAGAAGTTGGCCGACATCGGGGTCTTAACGAAGCAGGGTTCGACGCAGTTGGAGCGGACGCCGTAGGGGCCCCACTCGGCGGCGAGCATCTTGGATATCATGTTGACGCCCGCCTTGGTGGAGCTGTACACGCCCGAGAACGTCTCGGGGGAGTGGCTGGCGACGGTCGAGATGTGCACCAGGCGACCCTGGCCGGCCTTGATCATCTCGCGACCAAAGCGCTGCGAGGTGATGAAGTAACCGGTGAGGTTGACGTTGAGCACCTGCTCCCAGTCGCTCAGCGGCAGGTCCTCCATGGCGGCGAAGCGCAGGATACCGGCGGTGTTGACGAGGACGTCGACGCGGCCGAAGTTGGCGATGGTGGCGTCGACAGCAGCCTGAACCTCGGCCTCGTCGGTGGCGTTCATCTTGTAACCCTCGGCGTGGATGCCAAACTCGGCGGCGAGGTCGGCGGCTGCGGCCTTGACCTTCTCCTCGTCCAGGTCGAGCATGACGACGTTGGCGCCATTGCGGGCGAACTCGCGGCAGATCTCGGCGCCCATACCGCCGAGCGCGCCAGTCACGGCGCAGACATCGCCCTCGAGCTTAAGCCAATTGCTCATAGGAACTTCCCTTCTTGTGCCTCCCGGTGGGTCGCTCCCATTAATCGACCCACGTGGTTTTCGCTGGTTATCGTATGCTTTGCATTTGCGCAGGTGAATTGCATATTTGTTAGAATTGCGTTAACCGTAGGTTTACACTGTGCGATGCAGTTTATTCTCAATTGAGCGCGTGACCTGCGAAAACAACCCCCTGTGGCACCATGCGGTCACAGGCGCGAAAACGGGAGATTGACGTGTACGATCGACGACTCGAGGCCATATCGGCTTCCGCGGAGCTGGGAAGCTTCTCGCGTGCGGCGGCAAAATTGCGTGTGTCGACTCCGGCGCTCGTCAAGCAGGTGTCGGGCTTCGAGGCCGAGTTCGGCATCACGCTGTTCGAACGCTCGCACTCAGGCGTTAAGGTGACGCCGGCCGGCGCACTACTGGTGGACGACGCGCGCTCGATCATGCGGCAGTCCGAGGACGCACTGCGCCGTGCCCGACGTGCGGCGGGCGACGGCGGTGCCGTGCGCCTGGGCGTGTCGATGATGTGTCCGGGGCGCCAAACGCTTTCGATGTGGACGGGCATCCACGATCTGGAGCCGTCGCTGCGATTTGAGATTGTGCCGGTAAGCGACCTCTACGACGAGCGCGAATCCGTCATGCGCAGCCTTGGTCGCGAGGTGGATGTAGTGCAGTCGAGTTTTTCGACGCCGCGCTGGGGTGATGCCTGCCAAAAGCTCCGCATCGTCAACGTGCCGTTTTATATCGACGTGCCGCGCACGAGCCCGCTGGCGCGCAAGACACGCATTACGGTCGCCGACTTGGAGGGCATGCGCCTGCGCGTGCTCCGCCACGGCAACGACGCCATGGACAGCCTGCGCATCGACCTGTTGGCCGACGGCGGCGTGGACGTGATTGACGTGGATAGCTTCGACTTTGCGCTCTTTAACGAGGCGGAGGAAAAGGGCGACGCGGTGCTCACCTGCGGCGCATGGTCGGGCGTGCACCCGGCCTTTGTGGGCGTGCCGTTCCTGTGCGGTCGCGAGGTACCGGTCTTTCTGCACTACCCGCTCGAGCCCACCCTCCAAGTCCAAAAATTCGTCAACGCCATGGCACAACTTCTCAAATAGCTATCGTGTCGATGATTCTTTAATTCCCGTCCTAGAAAAATCATCTGGTAGAGTTGACCTCACGTGAATTCCAGCACGTTGCGTACTACCTGTGCTTTTGTCATTTGGGGGAGTGAACTTGTGAATACTTCTGTCGCCAAGAAAGCCAGCCGGGCGGTGCGCCTGCTCATGATGGTGCTCACGGCAGTTCTCATCTTCTTCTTCATCAATGTTATGCTGCTCGTCTCCGATATCCAGGGCACGGCGCGCGTGGTCAATTACGCCGGTCTGGTGCGCGGTACCACGCAGCGAATCGTTAAGCTCGAGGATGCGGGCCAGCCTCAAGATGACCTGCTCAAAGCCGTGGATTCATACATCAACGGTTTGCGTTACGGAAGTGACGACCTCAACCTCGTCCGTCTCGACGACGATGAGTATCAGACAAAGATGACCGAGCTTGCAAATTATTTTGATGAGCTTTGCGCCGAGATCAGCCGCGTGCGCGAAGTCGGCTACGAGAGCACCGATATCATCGCGATGAGCGAGGAGTTCTTTGGTATTTGTGACGATGCCACACGACTCGCAGAGGACTACTCTCAGGAGAAGGCGTCGGCGCTCAACTATCTCGAGGGCTTGGTGATCATCGACATCGTGGGCTTGGTGGCGACCTTTGCGGTCGAACTTGTTCGCGCGGTGCGCACTGCCGCGCTCAACCGCGAGCTGCAGAGCAAAGTCTATCTCGACGAAGCCACGGGACTGCCCAACAAGAACAAGTGCGAGGAGATCTTGGGGCAGGAGCGGCCTGTCTCCGCGGAGGCGCCCGTTGCGGTGTGCGTCTTCGACCTTAACAATCTGCATACGGTCAATAACAACTTCGGCCACGAGAAGGGCGACGAATACATCCGTTCTTTTGCCCAGCAGCTGGGGTGCGTGGCGTCCGAGACCTGCTTTGTGGGCCGCGACGGCGGCGATGAGTTTATCGCGGTGCTGTGGGATGCCGATCGAACTGCTGTGGAGTCCTGTCTCGCTCGGGTTCGTGCGAACGTGAACGAGTATTCCGAGGCTCACCCCGACATGCCTATCAGCTATGCGGTGGGCTATGCACTTTCCAGTGATTTTGATGAACCGCCTACGATGCGCGAGCTCTTTTCCCAGGCCGACAAAAACATGTACATCGACAAGAACCGCGTAAAGACAGCCGAGGCAGCCGGGCCGCAACGCGAGGAACGGTAAGCTTGTAACAAAGGGCATAGAAAAGCCTCCGCAGCTCGTGTGGCTGCGGAGGCTTTATTCGTTGCGGCGCATTGTGTTTGGGTCGTTGAGATGAGTCGATTTGCCCCGAAAGAGGAGGGCATTGACCTTAGGGTCATGCCCGACGAATGAGCGGCAAATCGGCCATCTCGGCGAGCCGAACTACTCCAGCTCAAACGCTCCGGTATAGAGCTGGTAGTAATACCCGCGCTTGGCAATCAGCTCGTCGTGGTTGCCGCGCTCGATGATGCGGCCGTGATCCAGACAGATGATCGCGTCGGAGTTGCGCACGGTGGACAGGCGGTGCGCGATGACAAACGTCGTGCGGCCTTCCATGAGCTTGTCCATGCCGGCTTGCACGATGGCCTCGGTGCGGGTATCGATGCTCGACGTGGCCTCGTCCAGGATCATCGCCGGTGGATCGGCGACGGCGGCGCGTGCGATCGAGATCAGCTGGCGCTGGCCCTGCGACAGCTGGGCACCGTTGCCGGTGAGCATCGTGTCGTAGCCGTCGGGCAGGCGGGTGATAAAGTCGTCCGCGCCGGCGAGCTTTGCTGCCGCGATGCACTCCTCGTCGGTGGCATCCAGATTGCCGTAGCGGATGTTATCCATCACGGTGCCGGTGAACAGGTTTACGTCCTGCAGCACCACGCCCAGCGAGCGGCGCAGGTCTGCCTTGCGGATCTTGTTGACGTTGATGCCGTCGTAGCGAATCTTGCCGTCGGCGATGTCATAGAAGCGGTTGATGAGGTTGGTGATGGTCGTCTTACCGGCACCGGTGGCGCCGACAAACGCGACCTTCTGGCCCGGCTTGGCAAACACGGACACGCCGTGCAGCACCTCGTGGTCGGGCGTGTAGCCAAAGTCGACGTTGTCCATGACCAGGTCGCCACGCAGCGGCACGTACTCGATCTCGCCGGTTGCGCGGTGCGGATGTTTCCACGCCCACATGCCAGTGTGGTGGTCGGCCTCCTCGAGCTGCCAGGTATCGGGGTTCACCTGAGCGTTGACAAGCGTCACATAGCCTTCGTCGGCTTCGGGCTCCTCGTCGATGAGCTCAAAGATACGGTCGGCGCCGGCGAGGCCCATGACCACGGCGTTGATCTGCTGCGAGATCTGGCCGATCTGTCCACAGAACTGCTTGGTCATGTTGAGGAACGGCACCACGACGGCGATGGACAGCGCCATGCCCGAGATGCTCAGGTTGGGCACGCCCAGCGCTAGGAAAATGCCGCCGGCCAGTGCGACCAGCACGTAGAGCAGGTTGCCCAGGTTCATAAGGATGGGCATGAGGATGTTGGCGTACATGTTGGCCTTCTGCGAGACCTCGAAGAGCTTTTCGTTGCGCTCGTCAAAATCGGCTTCGGCGGCAGACTCGTGGCAGAATGCCTTGACGACCTTCTGGCCGTTCATGACTTCCTCGATATGGCCCTCGACAACGCCGAGCTCGGTCTGCTGCGCAATAAAGAAGCGCGCGGAGTTGGAGCCGAGCAGCTTGGTCATAAAGGTCATAAAGGCGACGCCTGCCACAATGACCAGGCACATCCAAACGCTGTAGTACAGCATGATAAAGAACACCGTGACGATGACGATGGTCGTCATGAGCAGGTTGGGCAGCGACTGGCTGATCATTTGGCGCAGCGTGTCGATGTCGTTGGTGTAGTGGCTCATGATGTCGCCGCGCTGGTGCGTGTCGAAGTAGCGAATCGGCAGGTCCTGCATGCGGTTGAACATCTTCTCGCGCAGCTTCTCGAGCGAGCCCTGCGTGACGATGGCCATGGCGCGGTTCCAGAACAGCGAGGACAGGATGCCGACGCCGTAGATGCAGGCGAGGGTGGTCACGAGCTGTGCGATCTTGGGCTGTGCAGCTTCCCAATCGCCCGACTGCCACGATTCGCTAATAATCTGCAGGGCGCTCTGAAGGAAGGTCGCGCCGATGGAGTTGATGATGGCGCAGAGCACCACGCCGACGACGACGAGGGGCAAAAGCACGGGGTAGAAGCCAAAGAGCGTCTTGATGAGGCGCGACATGGTGCCACCCTTGCGGTTGAGCGCGCGCTCGGCGGTCGTTGCCTTACTCATGTGCCTCGCCTCCTTCCTGGGTCTGAGCTTGTGTTGCGGATGCCTCGGTGTCGGCTTCGACGGCCTCTTCGCCCTCGGCAGACATCTTGTTCTGCGAGGTAAAGGTCTCGCGGTAGATCTCGCTCGTCTTGAGCAGCTCATCGTGGTTGCCGATCTGCGCGATGCGGCCGCCCTCCATGACGATGATGCGGTCTGCATCCTGCACGGAACTAATGCGCTGGGCGATGATGAGCTTGGTCGTGTTGGGCAGATAGCTTGCCAGCCCTGCGCGGATCTTGGCGTCGGTCTTGGTGTCGACGGCGCTGGTGGAGTCGTCCAGGATCAAGATCTTGGGGCGACGCAGCAGGGCACGCGCAATGCACAGGCGCTGCTTCTGACCGCCCGAGACATTGGAGCCGCCCTGCTCGATCCAGGTGTCATAGCCCTTGGGGAAGCCATCGACAAACTCGTCGGCGCAGGCCAGATGTGCCGCCTCGCGGACCTCTTCGTCGGTGGCGTTCGGGTCGCCCCAACGCAGGTTCTCGGCAATGGTGCCGCTAAACAGCACGTTTTTCTGCAGCACCATGGCCACTTGGTGACGCAGAGCGTCCAAGTCGTAGTCGCGCACATCCACGCCGCCCACGCGCACGGTACCTTCGGTGGTGTCGTACAGACGGGCGATGAGGTTTACGAGCGTGGACTTGGCCGAGCCGGTGCCGCCGATGATGCCGATGGTCTCGCCGCTCTTAATGTGCAGGTCGATATTGTCGAGCGCCTGGCGCTTCGCATGCGCGGAATACTTAAAGCTCACGTGGTCAAAGTCGATGGAACCGTCGGCAACCTCGAGCACGGGCTCGGCGGGATCGGCGATCGTGGGCTCGGCGGCCAGCACCTCGGTAATGCGGTGTGCCGATTCGTCGGCCATGGTCACCATGACAAAGATCATCGACAGCTGCATCAGACTCATGAGGATTTGGAAGCCATAGGTAAAGATCGAGGAGAGCTGGCCCACGTCGAACAGCGTGCCCTGACTCGTGATGATGAGCTTGGAGCCCAGGTAGATGATGACGACAAACGCGCCGTTGACGCAGATGTTCATCATGGGATTGTTAAAGGCGAGCAGCTTCTCGGCGCGGGTGAAGTCCATCTGGACGTCGCGTGCGGCGGTCGCGAACTTCTCCTTCTCAAAGTCTTCGCGCACGTAACTCTTGACCACGCGCATGCCGGTGACGTTTTCCTCGACGGACTCGTTAAGGGCGTCGTACTTGCGGAACACGCGGGCAAAGATCGGGCGCACCTTATAGATGATAAAGAACAGGCCAAAGCCCAGCAGCGGAATGATGACCAGGTAGACCATGGCGACGCTGCCGCCCATGGCGTAGGCCATGGCAAAGGCAAAGACCAGCACCAGCGGCGCGCGCACGGCGATGCGGATGATCATCATAAAGGCCTGCTGCACGTTGTTGATATCGGTGGTCAGGCGCGTGACGAGTGAGGAGCTCGAGAACTCATCGATGTTGGCAAAGCTGAACGTCTGGATCTTATAGAACAGGTCGTGACGCAGGTTCTTGGCGAAGCCGCAACTCGCATTGCTGCAGGTGACGCCGGCAGCGGCACCGAAAGCAAGCGACGTCAGCGCGATGAGCACCAAAAAGCCCGCGGTGGGAAGCATCTCGGCTACGGTGGCGCCGTCTTTGATGGCGTCGATCAGGTTGGCGGTGATAAATGGAATCAGCATCTCGCAGAGCACCTCGCCAAGTACGAGCAACGGCGTGGCGATCGTGACCTTCTTGTAATCGCGGATGCTTCCCATGAGGGTTTTAATCATCCAGTTCCTCCCAGGTTACGCGGATTTTTTCGAGCATCTCGGCGAGCTGTTCGCGCTCGTCGTGCGTAAGGGCGCTAAAGGCCTGTTCCCTAAAGCGAATGCGGGCTGCCTGCTCAACACGGGCCTTTTCCCATCCCGCTTCGGTCAGGCGGATGGTGAGCTGCCGACGGTCTTTGGGATTGCGACTGCGCTCGATAAGACCGCCCAGTTCGAGCTTGGACAGAATCTCGGAAAGGGACCCTGGCTTGAGGTCGAAGTGCATGCCGAGCTCCTGTTGGGACAGCTCGCCGGTCGGCTGCTTGGCGAGTAGGCAGACAATAGGCGCCTTGCCAGATATGCCGCCGCCGTGAAAATGCATGTAATGGCCGCAAAAACCCAGGCCGCTCAGGATGCGCTTGGCGAGTTTGTCTTCGGCGCTGACCGCTTCGGGTACATCCGCCGGCTGTGACGGGTCGCCGCCGGGCCCGTGCGAACAAAGGTTAAGAGGTTCATCGCACATGAATCAGTGTTGCTCCTTTCTTTAGTTAGGTAGTGGAATTGTTTTGTGCCTAACCAATTTAGGAGTGTGAGAAATCAATGTCAAGGTGCCAAACTTATTAAGTTACGGCGTTTTGCCAAACGCCGTAACCGCTCGACGCTGCAAACGCTCCTAAGCGGCAATCTGGCGTTCAATCGTCGGGCATGGCCACAAGGCCTATGCCCTCCTCTTTCACGCCACCTTGCTCGCTTAGGAACGTTTTCGCTGTCCGTCCTCAACCTGTGATTCCGCCACGGTCCGTTTCGGTGCATGCAATCCCTTGGGGACGGAGGAAAAGGGATCATTTTCCGTAACCTTTCGGGGGTGCGGACAGAAAGTTGGACCGCGGGGCGGTCCGGACTGGAGGTTCGCAT
>CAUDDF010000024.1:0-32942 GCA_958448275.1 uncultured Collinsella sp. | reverse complement strand
GCCGGAGAGCACTTAATGTGCTCTCCGTGCGAGTCAGGACTGTCCGAGCAGGCGACCTTGTAAATTTGCCCTCCCCGGGGCTCCTCGCCCGAACCCCTCAGCTAGTTCTTGAGCGAGTTCAGCGGCGCCGGGAAGCGTCCGCCACGGTGGGCGAGCACGGTGCCGGCGTTGGGGTTCACCGGCATGATGGGCGCACGGCCAAACAGACCGCCATACTCGACGCAGTCGCCCACGCCCTTGCCGATGGCGGGAATCACGCGCACGGCCGTGGTCTTATTGTTGATGACGCCGATGGCCATCTCGTCGGCGATGATGCCGGCGATGGTCTCGACTGGGGTGTCGCCGGGGATGGCAATCATGTCCAGGCCAACGGAGCACACGCAGGTCATGGCCTCGAGCTTCTCGAGCGAAAGTGCGCCGGCCTCGACGGCAGCGATCATGCCGGCGTCCTCGGACACGGGGATAAAGGCGCCCGAAAGGCCGCCCACGCTGGAGCTGGCCATGACGCCGCCCTTCTTGACGGCATCGTTGAGCATGGCGAGCGCGCAGGTCGTGCCAGGGCCACCGCAGGTGCCCACGCCGATGATCTCGAGGATGCGCGCGACGGAGTCGCCGACAGCAGGCGTAGGCGCCAGCGAAAGGTCGACAATGCCCTTCTCGACACCCAGGCGATGGGCAGCCTCGCGGCTCATGAGCTCGCCGGCACGGGTAATCTTAAAGGCGGTCTGCTTAATCTTCTCGGCGACTTCCATCATCGATGCGGAGTCGGGCAGCGTCTCCAGGGCTGCAGCCATAACGCCGGGACCCGAGACGCCTACGTTGATGACGGCGTCGGCCTCGCCACCGCCGTGGACGGCGCCCGCCATAAACGGGGAGTCCTCGACCATGTTGGCAAAGCAAACAAACTTGGAGGCGCCAACGGAATCCTCGTCTGCCGTAAGCTTGGCGGCATCGATGATGGTCTGAGCCGCCATGAGCACGGCATCCATGTTGATACCGGCGCGCAGGCTGGCGACGTTGACGCTGGAGCAGACGCGGCTGGTGGTAGCGAGCGCCTGGGGGATGGACTGGATGACGCGGCGGTCGGCGTCGCCGATGCCCTTCTGGACGAGCGCGGAGAAGCCGCCCAGGTAATCGATGCCGAGCGTCTCGGCCGCACGGTCGAGGGCATGCGCGATGGGGGTGAGGTCCTCATCCTTGCAGCATGCGGCGATCTGCGCCACCGGGGTGACAGAAACGCGCTTGTTGACGATGGGGATACCGTACTCGCGCTCGAGGTTCTCGGCGGTCTCGACCAGGTGCTCAGCCGTGTGCGTCACGTGGTCGTAGATCTTCGTGCACATGCGGTCGAGGTTCTCGTCACCGCAACCCATGAGCGAAATGCCCATGGTGATGGTTCTGATGTCGAGGTTCTGCTCCTCAACCATGCCGCGGGTTTCCGCGATTTCTGCGGGCGTGATCGCCATCCTTGCGCTCCTAACTGCCAAAACGAGCATAGTTCTTTCTATTCTAACGTGCCGCACGTGCCAAGTGGCGCATGCGGCACGTTTTGGTGCTCGGTTGTTTCCGTTGTGTTACTGCCCAAAGACCTCTTCGGCGATGCGCGCGCTCTCGGCGGCGTCCTTGGCGTAGTAGTCAGCGCCGATCTGCTTGGCGTATTCGGGGGTGAGCACGGCGCCGCCCACGATGATCTTGACGCCCGGCACCTCGGCATGAAGCAGCTTGATAGTCTCCTCCATGGCGACGACCGTGGTGGTCATAAGCGCCGAGAGGCCGACGAGCTTGATGTCACGCTCCCGCACGGTCTTGAGCACCTCCTGCGGGTCGACGTCGCGACCCAGATCAAAGACGGTGTAGCCGTAGTTATCGAGCAGCATCTTGACGATGTTCTTACCGATGTCGTGGATGTCGCCCTTGACGGTGGCCACGCAGATCTTGCCCTTGTCGGCAATCTCGCCGGCAGGCATCAGGCGCTTGATGGTGTCAAAACCCACGCGTGCTGCCTCAGCCGAGGCCATAAGCTGCGGCAAGAAGAACTTGCCCTGGTCAAAGAGGACGCCAACCTCGTCGAGGGCGGGGATAAAGTGATTGTTGATGAGGTCCATGGCGTCGTGATCTGCCAGCAGACGCTCGGTCTCGGCCGCGATCTCGCCTTTGCGGCCCGAGACGACCATGCGACGAATCGGGTCGTCGTTGCCGTCGGTGCCGGCGGTGCCGGCAGCGGGCGCGGCGTCGGTCGATACCGCCTGGGCCGCCGGGTTCGCGGCGATCTTGTACGGATCGGTCCAGCCGGCGTAGCGCTCGATGTATCCGGTCGAGCCCTCGTCCTCAACGCTCAGGACGCGATAGCTGTAGACGGTATCCATAAAGCGCTTGGAGCCCGGGTTCATGATGGGGGCGTCCAGGCCCGCGCCAAAAGCGGCAGCCAAAAAGACCGAGCCCAGCAGCGGGCGTGCAGGCAGGCCAAAGCTGATGTTCGACACGCCGAGCGCGCATTTGACGCCCAGGCGCTCCTTGCACAGGGACATGGCGCGCAGGATCTGCTCGGCCTGGCGTTGATTGGTCGAGGCGGTCATGACCAGGCAGTCAATGAGGATGCGGTTCGGGCCGATGCCGTAGCGGGCGGCTTCGGCCACGATGCGCTCGGCGATGGCGAAGCGAGCCTCGGCGGTATCGGGGATGCCGCCTTCGTCGAGCGTGAGGCCGACGACGTTGGTGCCGTAGTGGGCGACCAGCGGGAAGATCTCGTCCATGATCTGCTGTTTGCCATTGACCGAGTTGATGATGGGCTTGCCGGCGTAGCGGCGCACGGCGGCCTCGACGGCTGCGGGGTCGGTGGAGTCGATCTGCAGCGGCAGCAGCGTGGAGCCTTGGAGCTGCTCGGTCGCCTGCTGGATGACCTTGACCTCGTCGATCTCGGGCAGGCCCACGTTGACGTCCAGGATGTCGGCACCCTGCTCTTGCTGGCTGATGCCCTGGCTTACGACGTAGTCCAGGTCGCCGTCGCGCAGGGCCTGCTGCAGGCGCTTTTTGCCGGTGGGGTTGATGCGCTCGCCGATGACGGCAATCTTGTGGCCGTCGCAGGGAAGGTCCACGACCGTCTGGGCGCTCGTGACCGACATACTGGGCTTGCGGTGACGCGGGCTGGGCGTGTGGTTGTCGATGAGGGTGCGCAAGGCCGCCATGTGCGTGGGCGTGGTGCCGCAGCATCCGCCGACGACGCTCACGCCGTCCTCGATCATGCCGGCGACGGCCTTGGCGTATTCGGGGGCCTGGATGTCAAAGACGGTGTTACCGTCGTCGTCCACGTGGGGCAGACCCGCATTGGCCTGCACCATAACGGGCTTGTCGGTGACGGTGAGCATACGCGCGGCGAGCCCTCGGAGCTCGGCCGGTCCCTGGCTGCAGTTGATGCCCAAAACGTCGGCGCCGATGGCGTCGAGCGTGATGGCGGCGACCTCGGGGCTCGTTCCCAGGAAGGTACGGCCGTCTTCCTCAAAGGTCATGGTGGCAAAGACGGGCAGGTCGGAGTTCTCGCGGCAGGCGAGGACGGCGGCCTTGATCTCGGCAAGGTCGGTCATGGTCTCGATAATAAAGAGGTCCACTCCCGCGTCGACGCCGGCGCGCACTTCCTCGGCAAAGAGGTCATAGGCCTCGTCGAAGCTCAGGGTGCCCAAGGGGCGAAGCAGCGCGCCGATGGGACCGATATCGCCGGCGACGTAGTGGGCGCCGGCCGCGCGGGCGCAGGCGACAGCGGCGGCAAAGACATCTGCCACGGTGGCGGCGCCGTCGAGCTTGTGGGCGTTGGCGCCAAAGGTGTTGGCGGTGATTACGTCGCAGCCGGCCTCGACATATTGACGCTGAATGTCGGTAATGACCTGGGGCTCCTCAAAGTTGAGCAGCTCGGGCAGGGCGCCAGCCTTCATGCCGGCCGCTTGCAGCATGGTGCCCATGCCGCCGTCGAACAGCAGGTGCCCTGTGCCCTCGATGGCGGCGCGCAGGCGATCGTCCTTAATGCGAAGGTCGTCGATTGTGCGCGTCTTGTATGTAGCGCCATTGCGGCGTGCGGCATCAACGGGCGCCGCCAGCGCGGCACCGTCCAGATCATGAGTGATAAGTATGTTTGAGCTATTCGCCATGTGCATCCATTTCGTCTAGAGCCCACTGAGGAATTTCAATTTGAAGAGATTTGTCGGGCTCGATATCTTCGATTCGCTTGTTGTAGTGGGCAAGAAGCCGTGCGACATTTAATCGAATTAGGCCTCGCTTGTAGAACGATAATTCTTCAATATTGATGCCGATAAACGATTCGAGCGCGATGACCTGTACGCGATTGCCGAGCCCCTCACTTTCGAACAGTCCGTAAGCGAAGGAAACTTTATCGTGGGGGACAACGACGATGGGCCGAATGCCATTTCGAATGTTATCTCGGCATCGATCGGTCAATTTGGCCATTGGCGATACAGTCACATGAAATGCAGCATCATTGATTTGGAAATCGCCAGAACGGTCTGTCTGCTGGTCAGCGGCGTTTGAGTTGTCCTTTCCGATTTCTATGGTTGGAAATAACATCTCTAGTTTTGCACCTACCAGGTGCTGTGCGACGGTACCCGTTGGCTTATCGGACCGTAGGCTTGCTTGGGCTAGGATATCATCGACAATGACAGAAATTGGTTTTTGAAGATCGATTTCGACTTTGATTCTCTGCCGGTTAAAGAAATCGACCTGGATTCGCTCGACGAAGAAATTGGCGATTGCATTCGCAGCTTCAATACGAGTGTCTTCGCAAGTGTCGCTGGGTAGGGCAGAGTTGATAATTTTGGCAAGCTCAAGCGCCATCGGGAGTGTGCCGCGTGATGTTCTGCCGCCCTCTGATGCGAAAGCACGCGTTTCCCCATGTCTGGCTAAAACTGTTTTGATGCATGCTCCACTTAGGCCTCGTACTTGGCTCCCCTTGTCCGATTGCACATAATCATCGGTGAGCGGAAAACGGTTTTGCAACAGCTCGCTTATGCCTATGCCAACCGCCATGACGTTACGGTTGACATTGCCTCGCTTGCTGCGCTTGGATTCGTACCAGAGTTCAATGGCATCCAAGATATCTTTATCGGACTCGCTCAAGGAGCAATTGGTCATTTCCATTATTGTCCACTCCGTTCCTTGAAGACATAAGCGCGGGTTTGACTGCATTTTTTATAAGCCAAGTGACAACTGGTACGGCAACTGCATCGCCGAATGCGTAGCGAATCTGAGCATCCGAGAAGCCGCTAAACTGGCATGAGTCAGCACCTTGGAGACGGGCATATTCAGTTCCAGTCATCCAGCGAACTTCTATCTTTCCGTTTTCGCATATAACGACTGCCTGTCTTGATGAGCCGCCGCGAGCCGTTCTTAGACATCCGGCAATTTCTTCTTCACGAATTTCCCAGCGCACAACGCCCGATCGCGTGCGACGGTAAGCAGTGCGAACAATTTTTTCTTTGGCATTTAAGAAGCGCTGAAGGCGCTCTGCTTGATGCGGTGCAAGTGAGTCGATAAATGCTTGTACTTGGTTTTTGTTCCACCAACGCTTGTCGTCCTCGGGAATATTTTCAACAACCGTTGCAAGGCCCGTCATGCGAAGCGGGCTCGGCTCGTTTAGGTGAGAGACGTGCGTAATGAGTGAAGGGTCGGAGTGAATCCAGGAGACCTTTTCAGGTCGAAGCGAGGAATCGAGTCGGCTGTTGGGAAGAGGGTTTTTTAATCCGACGACAAACATGCGGGGGCGTGACTGGGGAAGCCAGTGCCGTGCATCGATAAAATAAGCGTCGCATGAATAGCCTAAACGATTAAATTCCTGACAAACGAGTCTAAAGTCATCACTGTTATTAGACGTGGCAAGGCCGATGACGTTTTCGAGAACAAGTGCCCGCGGGGCACGATCGCTCATTCCTTCGATGGCCTTAATAAAGCCAAAGAACGCACTGGACTCTTTGCCAGAGATAAGTCCCTCCCTGTTTCCCGCGAGAGATAAGTTTGTGCAAGGGCTTGACGCCCATGCGATGTCGGCTTGGGGTATTAGGTCGGGGTCGAGTGTGTGGACATCCTGCTCGACTAGATGCTCATCGCCCCAACACTGGCTGTACATGGCGCATTTAGTATGGTCTATGTCATTTGCCCAGATTGTTTTGATTCCGGCTTTTGCCATGCCGGCACGAGCCAAGCCAATGCCTGAAAAAAACTCAAGCGCGGTTAGTTGTGGCGAGAACTGCAGAATGTTGTGCATGTACTGGCTTTCAGATAGTTGTTATTCGGCATCTTATGGTACTTGTTTGTGAGGACATCCGCTTACATTCGGATGAGATTCCCTCGATACCGTGCCATCAATTGACATTTTATTCAGAATGCGAATAGCAGGTGGTGTGGGCGGCGCGAAAGCGACAGTGCTCGCGCATGCGGCAGATATTGCAGGTGGGGCGGCTCTGGGCGTCGTGGACCTCGCCGTCAAACAGACCGATCACTGCGGTCACACTCTTGGTGGGCATGAGCAGGCTGGTAGGTGTGACGGTAAGCCCGATGAGCCGCGTGGCGTTGAGCGCAGCCACGATTGAGTGCTGGGCCGTAAGCGGGCAGTCGCCGTAGCCGGGGCTGAAGCGCCAGTTACCGGCGAGTCCGTGTGCGGCGGCCACAGCCTTGACCTGCTGGTCCATCTGCTCGACGGCGGCTTCTACATAGGCAGAGCATGCAGCGTCGAGCACGGCTCCCTCTAGGGGTTGCTGGGCTCCCGTGGTGCGCAGGCGACGCTCGGCGTCCATGCCGAGGGTGCATACCATGAGTGCGGCAAAGCGGGCGTCTTTGAGATGGCGATAGATATCGCGACCGCGCAGCTCAACGTTGGTGCCGACCAAGCGAATGCAAGGCTCGCTCTGTTCATCGACGCCCGTGGCATCGATGGCAAATACGCGGCGCACGCCACGAGGTTCAATGTCCAGCTCCAGACGCTCAACGACAAGCTCAATACGCTGCGACAGTTCGGGCTCAATCTGCTGACCGCCGTAGCCCAGGTAGCGCAGCATCTCGGCACGGTCGACTCGGGGATGGTGGGCATCATCGATACGGTAGAGCGCCGGCGACGCAAGGTCGGCCGGCACTTCACCAAAAGCTGTATCGATGTGCGGTTTTTCCATTACCCCAGGCGCTCCATAATGGTTGCGGCGATCGCAGGACGATTCATAGTGTACAGGTGTAGGCCGTCGGCGCCGTGCTCCTTGAGGTCGCAAAGCTGACGGGCGGCATAATCTACACCGGCTGCCTGCAGACTCTCGGGGTCGTTCTCGTACTTGGCGAGAATTTTGATGACGGGGGAGGGCAGCGACGCGCCGCACATAAAGACCATGCGGCTGATCTGCGACTTGCCCATAAACGGCATGATGCCCGCGGTAATGGGCACGGTGATGCCGGCCTTGTCGGCAAGCTCGCGAAAACGGTAGAAGCACTCGTTATCAAAAAAGAGCTGCGTCACAAAGAAGCTCGCGCCGGCGTCCTGTTTTTGCTTGAGGTGCTCGACCGAGAGGTTGAGATCCTCGCAGGCAATGTGGCCCTCGGGGTAGGCTGCGGCGCCCACGCAAAAGCCGGCGTCGACGAGCTCGGGGATAAGGTCGCGGGCGTAGGCGTAGTCCGAGGCGGGCTTGTCGTCCTCAGTCGCGCCAGCGGGAAGATCACCACGCAGGGCCAGGATGTTTTCAACGCCGGCGGTGCGATACTCGTCAATCTTGGCGGCGATGTCGGCGTGGGTGCGGCCCACGCAGGTGAGGTGCGCTACCGAGGGCGTATCGAATTCGCTCGAAATCATATGCGCGATGGGGGCGGTGGTGGCACCGTTACCCGAGCCGCCGGCCGAGCAGGTGACCGAGACAAAACTCGGCGAAAGCTTGCATAGATTGCCTGCCACCTCGCGAGCCGTGTCGAGGGTAAGCTCGCCCTTGGGCGGGAACATCTCAAACGAAACGGGTGCGGTGCCCTGGGATGCTGCCTGCTTAAAAACCTCGTCGACGCGCATATCGTGCTCCTTTAGATACTTAATAGTGTGATGTGTTGTAAGGATTCTACAGCACCACTGTGCCACGATGGAGTTTCACTCGCTATTTGGGGATACCAATCGAAAATGCTTCGCTATCGGCATTTCCTATAACAGGGCGGTCAATGTAGGATGGGGACTATATTGAATGGTATCTGATGCGAAATACCAGTTAATAGAGCCCCATCCTACATTGATTACCCTTAAACCATGGGGAGAGGTCTGCAATTTATGCAGTTGATTGGCTGTTGAGGGTGGCAACGCCGCCTCGATAGGGTAACCTCAATGATTGGTTTCGCGACAGCAACATAACGGTAATGTCGCGGAAACACGGCGAGTCTAAGCTATGACTCGTTCGTTAGTAATCAACACCGCTTCTCACGCGGTGCCGATACGAAGGGAGTTCCGTATGGCCGAACTTACTGACCGCTTCGGGACCATGGTGTTCTCTGAGGAAGTCATGAAGGATTACCTCCCCAAGGACATTTGGAAGCGCCTTGCTGCAACCCTCGAGGGCGGTGAGCCGCTCGACCTGGACGTGGCCAACGCCGTTGCCCATGCCATGAAGGTCTGGGCCATCTCCAAGGGTGCGACGCACTACGCGCACTGGTTCCAGCCGCTTTCGGGCATTACTTCCGAGAAGCACGATAGCTTCCTGGAGCCCAACCACGACGGCACCGCCATTACCAAGTTTACGGGCAAGAACCTCATCCAGGGCGAGCCGGACGCCTCCAGCTTCCCCAACGGCGGCCTGCGTGCTACCTTCGAGGCCCGTGGCTACACCGCTTGGGATCCCACTAGCCCCGCCTTTATCAAGGACGATGTCCTGTGCATCCCCACGGCTTTCTGCTCCTACACGGGCGAGGCCCTGGACAAGAAGACCCCGCTGCTGCGCTCCATGACCGCGCTCTCGCGTGAGTCCAAGCGCGTTTTGGCGCTGTTTGGCAAGACCCCCAAGAAGGTCGTTCCTTCCGTGGGTGACGAGCAGGAGTACTTCCTGATCAAGAAGGACGCTTACCGCAAGCGCAAGGACCTGGTCATCACCGGCCGCACCCTCTTTGGTGCTGCTCCCTGCAAGGGCCAGGAGCTCGAGGAGCACTACTTTGGCGCTATCCGCCCCACCGTCTCGGCCTATATGAAGGACCTGGACGATGAACTGTGGGCGCTTGGCATTCCCGCCAAGACCAAGCACAACGAGGTTGCTCCCTGCCAGCATGAGCTTGCACCGGTCTATGGCGAGGTCAACGAGGCCATCGACCAGAATCTGGTCATGATGGAGAAGATGAAGCTCATCGCCTCCCGCCACGACTTGGTCTGCCTGCTGCACGAGAAGCCCTTCGAGGGCATCAACGGTTCGGGCAAGCACAACAACTGGTCGCTTGGCACCGAGTCCGAGAATCTGCTCGATCCGGGCGACACCCCGCTCGACAACCTGCAGTTCATCGTCTTCCTCACCGCGGTGATCGAGGCCGTCGATAACTATCAGGAGCTCCTGCGTGCCTCCGTTGCCTCGGCCGGCAACGACCATCGTCTGGGCGCCAACGAGGCTCCTCCGGCGATTATGTCCATCTTCCTGGGCGACCAGCTTACCGAGGTCGTCGAGAAGATCATCGATGGCAAGGCTTCCGTCCATGCCACGCGCGGCGTGCTCGACCTGGGCGCCGATACCCTGCCCAAGCTGATGCAGGACAATACCGACCGCAACCGCACCTCCCCGTTTGCCTTTACCGGCAATAAGTTTGAGTTCCGTGCCTGCGGCTCCGAGCAGAACGTCTCCGACTCCAACCTGGTGCTCGATGCCGCCGTGGCCAAGTCGCTCAAGTCCTTCGCCGACGCGCTTGAGGGTACGCCCGAGGATGAGTTCCAGGACGCTGCGCTCGAGTACTGCAAGAAGGTCCTGACCGACCACCAGCGCATCCTGTTCTCCGGTGACGGCTACTCCGACGAGTGGCCCGTTGAGGCCGAGAAGCGCGGTCTTGCCAACAACAAGACCACGGCCGACGCCCTGCCCGCCTTTGTTTCCGATAAGGCCATTGCGCTCTTTGAGGAGACGGGTGTCCTGACCAAGGCCGAGGCCCAGTGCCGCTACGACTGCAAGCTCGAGAAGTACAACAAGCTCATGAACATCGAGGCCACCACGATGGTTCGCGAGGCGCGTCGTACCTATCGCCCGGTCATTACCGCCTATGCCACCAAGGTCGCTAAGGGCCTTGAGACTATTCGTGCCGCTGGTGCGGAGGCCGCCATGCAATGCGAGCAGAACACGCTCAACAAGCTCTGCAACGGCATCACCACCATCAACGACTCCATCAAGGCGCTCGACGCCGTGCATCAGAAGGCCGAGGCTCTCGATGGCCAGGAGCAGGCCAACGTGTATGCACACGAGGTCGTTCCCGCTATGGATACGCTGCGCGCCGCCGTGGATGCCATGGAGGAGATCGTGGCCGCCGACTACTGGCCGGTTCCGACCTACGACGACATTCTGTTCTATGTGTAACAGACACGTTTGATTTTGCGTGTGAAGGGGTCTCGCCTGTGTGAGGCCCCTTCTTTTTTGCCGCTTTGACCTGCTTTGAACTTGCAGCCGAGCGAGCGTTTCGCGCGGGGCATTTTAAAAGTTGTAACCTGTTTTGGCATGCGGACGTTTCGGGCGATTGTTCATAAAGGGGAGGATGATCCGATGAGGGTATTCGATATCGTGTTTAGCCCGACCGGCGGAACGGAAAGGGCGTCTGGCTACATTGCCAATGCGTTGGAAGGAGAAACCGTTGCTGTAGATCTGACCGATAGCGGGCTTGGTTTTCGCACGGTTGCGATGACAAAAGAGGATGTAGCCGTGATCGCGGTGCCCTCGTATGGCGGGCGAGTCCCGGCTGTGGCTGCGGAGCGCTTGGGTATGATGCGGGGAAACGGTGCGCAGGCGGTTCTGGTTTGTGTTTACGGAAACCGCGCGTATGAGGACACGCTGGTCGAGCTTGAGGATGCGGCAAAGGGCGCGGGCTTTCGGGTGATCGCGGCGGTTTCTGCCATCGCCGAGCATTCTATTGTTCGCCAGTTTGCAGCCGGTCGGCCAGACCCACAGGACGCGGCGCAGCTCGCTGGGTTTGCGAATCAGATTCAGCAAAAGATATCTGCAGGAGATGCTTCTGAGCCGGCTATTCCGGGCAATCGTCCCTATAAGAAGGCCGGGGGCGCCGGTATGGTGCCCAAGGCCACAAAAGAGTGCACCGCTTGCGGGGCTTGTGCCGCAGCGTGCCCTGTTGGCGCTATCGATAAAGACGATCCCAAGCGGGTGGACAAAAAGACCTGCATTTCCTGCATGCGTTGCGTTGCCGTGTGTCCGTGGGGCGCTCGCGCGGTAAATCCCGTCATGCTCTCTGCGGCTACCAAGATGTTGAGCAAAGCCTGCGCCGAACGGAAGGAGTGCGAGCTGTTTATCTAGCACAGGGGCTTTGAGTCTTCTTCATCTAATGTCAAGAAAGAACGAACCCGTGCGATGGTAACTCGCACGGGTTCGTACATTTTTGAGTTGGTGCCCCCCAGCGGGATGTCCGCGTGCGGCTTCCGCCGCTCGCTTCCGCTGCGTCGCTCCGCTCCTTGCGTGCTGCGCTGGAAAACGCTTGCGCGTTTCCTCAGCTCCGCACCCTGTCGGGTTCGAATCCCGGCGCATGGGTAGCAAAAAGCCCGCTACCGAATTGGTAACGGGCTTCTCAGATTCTGTGGTGCCCCCAGCGGGATTCGAACCCGCGATATCCACCTTGAAAGGGTGGCGTCCTTGGCCGCTAGACGATGGGGACAGCGGGAAAGAGTATAGCAGACTTTTCTATCCGTTCACATATCGTTGGCAGATTGAAAAACCACCACACAGGAGTGGGTTTCTATTCCGATTTTCAAATATCTCAATCTGTAACATCTGGGCAGGCAAATCGGCTCTATCTGTTACAGATCGAGACAGACGGCGGGCGTCGGGACGAACATCCCATTCTGTAACAGTAAGACGACTTTTAACGGTCTAGATGTTACAGATCGAGACAAACAAACGTGGCAGATCAAAACCACCACAAAGGTGCCTGTCCCCTTTGTGGTGGCGGGGCGTTAGGGGAGGAGCTTCATCGCGGCGTCGTGGGCAGCGTGCTCGTAAGCGTCGTCGAGGGGCTTGAGCGGCAGCAGAGCGGTGGCCTGCGCGTCGCCGCGGCGCTTGAGGGCGTGCGCGATCAG
Source organism: uncultured Collinsella sp. (assembly GCA_958448275.1). GTDB lineage: Bacteria > Actinomycetota > Coriobacteriia > Coriobacteriales > Coriobacteriaceae > Collinsella. The sequence continues at coordinate 20,668 of CAUDDF010000024.1, read as the reverse complement.
CCAGTCGGTGAGTTCGGGGTTTTTGGGCAGCGCCGGGCCATGCAGGTACGTGCCGATGACGCCCTTGTAGATGAGGCCCTCAAAGCCGTCGTCGCCGTTGTTACCGGTGCCCGTGACGACGGACGTTCCGAGCGGCGTGGCCTCGGCGTCCAAAAGCGTGCGGCCACCGTGGTTCTCGAATCCCACAAAGGGCTCGGGTGCCAGGTCGGTCTTGACGGCGACGTTGCCGATCAGACGGTCGGAGCCGCGCACGGTTTCGGCGGCAATGACGCCCAGGCCCTCGATGCGATTCTCGCCCATATAGTACGAACGGCCGAGCAGCTGATAGCTGCCACAGATAGCGAGCAGCGAGCCGCCATCCTCAACATAGGCCGCGACCTTGTCTTTTTGAGCGAACAGCTCGTGTGCCACGGCCAGCTGATCGCGGTCGGAGCCACCGCCCATCATGACGATGTCGGCGTCGGTGAGATCGAGCGACTCGCCCATACGGACCTCGTCCACGCGCACGGGGATGCCACGCCAGGCGCAGCGGCGCTCGAGGGCAATGACGTTGCCGCCGTCGCCATAGAGGTTGAGGGCATCGGGATACAGGTAGACGATGCGTAGCGGGCGCGAAAGCTCGACCGGCGCAATGTCGGTGGGGACAGCGCTGCCATCGGCGCGCGTTACGGCGTGGCAGGCGACCGAGCTCGCATCGGTGCCCTTAAGCTCGTCGAGCTCCTTGACCAGCGGCGGGAAGGCCGTGTAGTTGGCGACGGCGTAGAAAGTATCGCCAGCCTCCTCGTCCGCCACGGCGCCGATCGCTTGCTCGATATTCGAGATGATGGCGGAGTCGATGCCGGCGTACTTCAGACGTACCTGCATATCGTGTGCACGCGTGCCGCCGGCAAAGGCGACAAGCCCTGGGGTATCGGCGATGCGCTCGAAGTCGACGTCGTAGATCCACGAGACATCGTGGCCGTCGGCGTCGTTGTCGTTCAGGAAGAAGGCGCAGAGCCTGCCGCCTGCCGTTTTAATGGACTGAATCTGGCGATCGAAGCCCACGGGATTTTTGGCCAGGTTGGCCTCGACGGTGCGGCCGGCGATATCCCAGCGCCCCATGCGTCCGCCGGCGGGCACATAGGCATCGAGCGTGGGCTGCAGGTGCGCCGTATCCACGCCCAACTCATGTGCGGCAAAGAATGCGGCGGCAACGTTGTAGACCATGTACAGACCGTTGTAGCGCGTGGCGATGTGTGCGGCAGCCGCGTTGGACGCAGATCCAAAGACCAGGTCAAAATCGTAGCCGTCGCAGCCGAGCTCCACGCCCGTCACGCGACGGACAAGCGCAGGGCGTGCCCAACCGCACGAGGGGCAATGGTAGGCGCCGAGCTGGCCGTATTGCACGTAGTCGTACTCCAACGGGGTGTTGCACTGCGAGCAAAAGCGCGAGTCGCTAATGCGGTCAGACTCGGTGCCGGTGGCGCCGTCGATGCCAAAGGCGATGCTTGCATTGGGAACGCGCACGGCGATCGCGGCACACAGCGGGTCGTCGGCGTTATAGATGAGCGTCGTTGTCGGCGAAAGCTCCAGCGCGTGGGCGATGACGTCCTGGGTGTGGTCGATCTCGCCGTAGCGGTCCAGCTGGTCGCGGAACAGGTTGAGCAGCACAAAGTAGGTCGGCTTGAGCTTGGGCAGGACGCGCACCGTGTAGAGCTCGTCGCACTCAAAGACGCCTACGCGCTTGCTGCTGGCGGTTCGCTTAAGGTTGCCACGCGCCTCGAGCAGGGCACCAACCACGCCCGGCTCCATGTTGTTTCCGGCACGGTTGCATACCACGGTGGCGCCGCTGGCGGCAACGGCATCGGCGATGAGGTTGGAGGTGGTGGTCTTGCCGTTGGTGCCGGTGATCACCACGCTGCGGTCGACAAGGCCCGCGAGGTCGCTTAGCAGCTCGGGGTCGATCTTCATGGCGATGCGGCCGGGGAGTACGCCGCCCTGGCGCTTAAGGACGGAGCGCAGCCCCCAGCGGGCGATATCGCTCGAGGTGCAGGCGAGAGATGAGCGGAAGTTCATGAAGCCGTTCCTAACGTGAATGACATGGTCGTGACGTTTGTGCCGTTAAAAGCCGTAGCGGCGCGCAAATTCCTGGGCAAGCTGCGATACGTCTTCGCAAGCGCTGGCCCAGGGGGCAAAGTCGGGAGTATCCGAGATGATGCCGTCGGCCTCCCAAACTGCCTGATGCGAAAGGTCCCAGGGGTCGTGCGGTTCGGGCCGGCAGGGAAGGTACGGCGTCTGATACATGGGGTTCAGCAAAAAGAACGCGCCGCCCTCGCAGCGGTTGGCAAACTCACGCAGCGCGCGTGTCGCCGGGCGCATCTTGTTCGTTTTGAACAGCAAGATCGTGCGGGCGAGCAGGTACCAGGGGGAGTTCTCGAGGGTATCGGCCCCCATCTGCTCCTCGAGCTGGTGGGCCAGGGCAAAAAAGCCGTCCTGGTCTTCCAGGCGAGCGAGGGCGAGCAACACGGTGCCGGCAGCTCGGGTGGGATAGCCTTCTGCCTTAAGGACGCGGCGGGCGTAGTTGGCAGCAGCGCGGTAGCGGGCGCTCGCCATGCACAGCTGCGAGATGGCCTCGAGCGTGTGGAGCCACCCGATAAGCGCTGGCTCGCTCACGGTGAGATCTGCCGCCGTCACGCCGTCTGCCAGCACCTTGTTGGACCAGTAGTGTGGGGCCTCCATATCGAACCCGGGCACACTTTGCTGCAGGTAATCGGCCGCGCTCGCCTCGAGCTTCATCAGGTCGCCCAGGCAGGCGTCAACGGGCGTGTCGGCCAGGATGATGGCGAGCAGCTGCGCGTCGACGGCCAGTGCATCGACGCGGACAATCTTGAGCAGCTCATCGCGCATATCGTCGAACAGGCGATTGCGCGTCTGCTCGAACTCCTCGTCGCTGCCCATGTCCTCGATGCGATGGAGCTCGTCGAGCAGGTGGCGATGAACACCGGCATAGGACAGCAGCGCCTGGGCATGCTCGGACTGCGCGTACTTTTGGGGATTCGCACTCATGTCGTTATGGACAAGCTCGCGTGCTGCATCGGTGAGCTCGGGGTGCGACGCCAGATAGGTGCGCTCCAAGTAGGCGGGGATGTAGACGCTCGGATCCATCAGAGGTCCCCTCCCTTAAACGGCAAACCCTGCTCGGCTGCGCGCAGGATGCGCTCGTCGATCTGGGAACGCACGATGTCGTTGGTGGCGACCCAGGCGGCAAAGCTGGCGTTGTCGGGGGCGCCCAAACCTTCCTGCAGTACCGGCGTCGCCTCGGACAGTGCGAGGACAAGCTCGTCGGTGGAGCCCGCACCCACGTTGACGCGGGCATAGACGCCATCGGGAAACTCGGTTTGGAAGTAGAGCGCCTCGGCTGCGTGTGGACACGAGCGCGCAAGGATGCGCAAGTAGTGCTCGGCGCCTTCGTAGTCCAGCTCGCGCCAGGCAGCGCTCATCAGCGCGATGAGCGTCCATGGGTCCAAGTCGCGCTCCGCGTCCTTGGGACGACGGCGCAGCGGCGTGTTGGCGAGATAGGGGACGGAGTGGGCAGAGCGAAAGCGCTTGAGCTCCTCAGCGGGGTATTCGAGCTTTGCCATGGCGAGCATCGCGGTGTGGCGGACGCCGGCCGGATCGTTGGGGGCAAAGTCGAGGCTGCGGTTTGCGGCTTCGAGCGACATGCGATAGCGGCCGCTAATGAGGGCGCGTGACGCAAGGGCGGCAAGCCAGCGCAGGTAGGGACGGCGCATAAGGTCGCCTGCGGCCTCGCGCTCGTAGGGGTCCTGCGCCGAGGCGATCTTGAGCGCCAGATCGTGCTCCACCTCGTCGCACTTGGACACCAGATACTGCACGTATTCCTCGTTGGAGCTGGCGGTAAGCGCCGTCAGCATGCGCTGGGCATCCCAGTTGGCCGGGTCGAGTGCGGCTGCCTCGCGGAGCATGTTCTCGGCAGCTGCCTCTTCTTGCTCTGCCTGGGTATCGTCGGGGATAAAGGGAATGCGGTAGTCGACAGCCTCGACCACCTTGGCAATGAGGTGCCCGGCGCGGTCGCGGTCGTGCACGATGAGCGGTGCGGGGTTGCGGGTGAATTGTTCCATCAGACGCTCTACGGCGGCAGCGTCGGTGAGCGGGATATTGTCGCGGCGCAAGGCCTCAAGAACGAGGCGATGGCAATCCTCTTGAATGGGATCGAATGCCATGGGGCCTCCTTTGCTGCGGTTAGGGTTCAAATGTCTCTATATAAAGTTCTAGTTTACCCGCATGTGGCACACCGGGGGTGCCGCACTTGGACTTGCACCTTTGCACCACGAAGACGGATGTCGCACAAATGTCGGCACCTTGGACGACCGAGTGGTATCACGGTGCCGCAAACGGTCGATTTTTGGCGGCGAACGGTGCATATTTTGGAGTGGCACGGTCCTGCCCGGGATATGTGGTCAACCTTGATAAAACGTTTGCCCAGCTTGGGAGTATGGATGCCGCACAAGGGTCTTCAGGGATAGAAAAAACGTTTCATCATTGGCGGCTTTAGGTGAATAACTGACCAACCAGAACGGTAAAATAGTGTTTGTCTGAGCGTTGAGACGTTTAGACATTGCGCATTGTCATCGCCGGCAACGCGCAAACCGGTCCTAACGGAGCCAATTGGGTGCTCCGTTATATACGCAAGTCTAAGAGGGGCTTGTTTAGGAGGCACAGTATGGGACGTTTTACCAATCCTCGCGATCTGTACTTTGGTGAGGGCGCTCGCCACGAGGTGAAGAACCTCAAGGGCAAGAAGGCCATCATCGTTTCTGGCGGCAGCTCTATGCGCCGCGGCGGGTTCCTGCAGGACGTCGAGAACGACCTTAAGGAAGGCGGTTTCGAGGTCAAGCTATTCGAGGGCGTCGAGTCCGACCCGTCCATCGAGACGGTCATGAAGGGCGCCGAGGCCATGCGCGAGTTCGAGCCCGACTGGATTATCGCCATCGGCGGCGGCTCGCCCATCGATGCCGCTAAGGCCATGTGGGTCTTCTACGAGTATCCCGAGGAGTCCTTCGATAACATCATCCAGCCGTTCAGCTTCCCCGAGCTGCGTCAGAAGGCTCACTTCTGCGCTATTTCCTCCACCTCCGGTACCGCTACCGAGGTTACTGCCTTCTCCGTCATCACCGACTACGCCAAGGGCATCAAGTACCCGCTGGCCGACTTCAACATCACCCCTGATGTCGCCATCGTCGACCCCGAGCTCACCTACACCATGCCCGCCAAGCTGTGCGCTCACACCGGCATGGATGCTCTGACCCACTGCATGGAGGCCTACGTTTCCACCTGCGCCTCTATGTTCACCGACGCCAACGCTCTGCACGGCATCCGCGAGATCGTCGAGTGGCTGCCCAAGTCCTATGCTGGCGACCATGAGGCCCGTCAGCACATGCACGAGGCTCAGTGCATCGCCGGTATCGCCTTCTCCTCGGGCCTGCTCGGCATCGTTCACTCCATGGCTCACAAGACCGGTGCTGCCTTCGAGAACGGTCACATCATCCACGGTGCTGCTAACGCCATGTACCTGGGCAAGGTCATTCAGTGGAACTCCAAGGACCCGCGTGCTGCCGAGCGTTACGCTTACGTGGCCAAGGAGATCCTGCACCTTCCCGGCGAGACCAACGAGGAGCTCATCGCTGCGCTCGTCCAGAAGATCCGCGACCTCAACGACCAGCTCAACATTCCGCAGTCCATCAAGGATTACGCGAATGGCGGCGTGAAGGTCGACGCCGAGAACCCGCAGATGGTTTCCGAGGAGGAGTTCCTCGCGAAGCTCCCCGAGATCGCCGCGAACGCCGAGCAGGACGCCTGCACGCCCGAGAACCCGCGTGAGACCAAGGCTGCCGACTTCGAGAAGATCCTCAAGGCCTGCTACTACGACACCGACATCGATTTCTAATCGACTCTTGTTATCGTAACGAGGGGCTCCGCACGTATCCGTACGGAGCCCCTTTCTTTTTAATTATTAGAGAATGGGATAAAAATGGCTGCAATCTTCAATAGCCCCAGCAAGTACATCCAGGGCCCGGACGAGCTCGCCAAGCTCGGCTCTTACGTTGAGCCGCTCGGCGCTAAGGCCCTCGTCATCGTGACGCCTTCGGGCAAGAAGCGCGTCGGTGCCAAGATCGAGGGTGGTTTTGCCGAGGCTAAGGCCGAGCTGCTGTTTGAGGACTTTAACGGCGAGTGCTCCAAGGGCGAGGTCGATCGCCTGGTTGCGCTCGCCTGCGACAACGGTTGCGACATCATCGTCGGCGTCGGTGGCGGCAAGATCCTCGACACCGCCAAGGCCGTCGCCTATTACCTGGAGTCCCCGGTTATCATTTGTCCCACCATTGCTTCGACCGACGCCCCGTGTTCGGCGCTTTCGGTGCTCTATACCGATGACGGCCAGTTCGACAAGTACCTCTTCCTTAAGGCAAACCCCAACATTGTCCTGATGGATACGACGGTTATCGCGGCGAGCCCGGTGCGCCTGACGGTTTCCGGCATGGGCGATGCGCTCGCAACCTACTTTGAGGCCCAGGCGACGCATGATGCCGACGGTGGCACTTGCGCCGGCGGCAAGGGCGGCATGGCCGGCCTGGCGCTCGCTAAGCTCTGCTACGAGACGCTTATGGCCGATGGCGTCAAGGCCAAGGTTGCACTGGAGAAGGGTGCGCTGACGCCTGCCGTCGAGCACATCATTGAGGCCAACACGCTGCTCTCCGGTATTGGCTTTGAGAGCTCGGGCCTTGCTGCTGCTCATGCCATCCACAACGGTTTGACGATGCTGCCCGAGTGCCACGGCATGTATCACGGCGAGAAGGTCGCCTTTGGCACCATCGTCCAGCTGGTACTCGAGGATGCCCCGACCGAGAAGCTCGAGGAAGTCTTGGGCTTCTGCATTGAGCTGGGCCTGCCGGTCACGATGAAGGAGCTGGGCGTTGCCGAGGTTACGCGCGAGAAGGCCATGATTGTTGCCGAGGCCGCGTGCGCGCCCGAGGACACCATGTGTAACATGCCGTTTGAGGTGACGCCCGAGATGGTCGCCAACGCCATCCTGGGTGCCGACGCGCTGGGCCACTACTATCTCATGGATGAGTAAAACAAATCTAAGGAGGGGCAAAGCCGGCAGATGGCTTTGCCCCTTTTTGCTATGGTGCAAAGTGGCCTGTCTCCAATGCGCGAGTTGGTGCAGGGGGCAGGTTGGTTTGCACCAATCGTTGTTTGATGAAGGGCGGATTCTCGTATGGCGCTTCCCATGGTTTATGGCGGTCCCGGCCGGTATGTTCAGGGGCCGGGCGAACTCTCACGTCAGGGCAGGTATTTGTCATGGTTGGGCTGCGCCGCCTATGTCTTGTTTGACCAGGGCACCGAGGATCGGCTGTGCAAGCAGATTGTCGATGGATTTCTGGACGACCATCTGAGCGAGCCGTTCTTTAAGATTTATGACGGTCCGTGTACGGAAGAGGCCGTTGTAAAAATGGCCAAGGAAGCCCAGGCCGAGTATTGTGACATGGTGGTGGGTATTGGCGGCGGCAAGATGCTCGATATCGCCAAGGCCGTTGCGTTTTATGCCGAGTTGCCGTTGTGCGTATGCCCCACGGCGGCCTCAATGGACGGTCCATGCGGCGCGATTTCCGATGCCGACCTGCAGGGTGTGGCAAATGCGGTCTTTAGAAACGAGCGTAATATGGCCAACGAGCAGGCCAAGGTGACCAAACAAAAGCTCGTGCAGCTCATGTGCGAGGCATAGTTTGGCTCTTGATTGATCTTGTGCAATCGAGGCGGCGATAGGCCATGGGCTATTTGCCGCAAAGATGCTCCGCGTGTAATTTGCCCGAGGCGTGGGCCGATAGCGTATCATTATCTCTTGCTTGTTTGCACTGCTCAGGGAGGGGCCGCGCATGGCGCAGGAACACGATCTGTTTGATGACATTATCGAGATCAGCAAGGGTTTCGACTTTCTTAAAAACCCGCTTGGTGGCGTGACCGATGCACTCGATCCGTCGGCGCCGCAGTGGAATCCTGCCGACTACAAGGAGCGCCCGCGCGGCAACACCATTCCGTGCCTGACCTGCAAAAACGAAAAGAGCGGTTGCACCGCGTGTATGGACGTGTGCCCGGTCAACGCTATTGAGGTCGAGGAAGACGCCATCGAGATCCTCGACTCCTGTCGCAAGTGCGGCCTGTGCGCCGCTGCCTGTCCGACCGAGGCGATCATCTCGCCGCGCCTGGCGCCCAAAAATCTGTATGACGATATCGTCTCTGCTGCTACGAGCCACGAGACCGCCTACGTCACCTGCACGCGCGCCCTTAAGCGCATGCCGCGCGAAAACGAGGTCGTCGTTGCCTGCGTGGGCGATATTACGGCCGAGACCTGGTTCTCGGTGCTGGCCGACTATCCCAACGTGAGTGTGTACCTGCCGTTGGGCGTGTGCGATAAATGCCGCAACACCGGTGGCGAGGATATTCTGGGCGAGGCGATTGCAAAGGCCGAGGAGTGGTCTGGCACGGGTATGGGCCTGGAGGTCGACCCCAAGAGCCTCAAGTGCCATAAGCTTCGTGAGTACGAACGCAAGGAGTATATGGAAAAGATTGCCCGCACCACGGGCCTGACGGTGACCAAGCTCAATCCGGCGACGGCGGCACTGGCCTCGGTGACGCAGAAGCTCAAAGCACATCGCCATCAGATTACCCAGCTGGAGCGCACGCTCAACACCATGTGCGGCACCACGACGACCAAGCGTCGCCGTTCGCTCACGCACGGACGGCAGCTGGTGCTCTCGACGCTGCAAAACCACCCCGAGCTTGCCAAGAACATACAGGTGAGTACGCCGGAGTGCGATTTTGACAAGTGTACGTCGTGCGGCGAGTGCGTCAATGTATGCCCCACGTTCGCCTGCGATTTGGTGGGAAGCGGCCGCTTTGCGTTGGAGTCGACGTATTGCTTGGGCTGCGGTGCCTGCGTCAAGGTGTGCCCCGAGCATGCGCTCAAGTTGGTTGAGCATGACGCGTCCAATCTGGTCGTCGTCGATCCCGAAGCCGAGGAAAAGGCCGCTCAGAAGGCCAAGGCCCACGAGGAGGCCGAGAAGGTCAAGGCCGAGGCAAAGGCCAAGCTGGACAAGATGCTCGACCAGGTGGAAAAGCTCGCGGACTAGCTAAAAGAGCGTAAATGATGGCCGGTGGGACAGGTACTGCCCCGCCGGCCAAAAAAGTTGCGGTGGAATAGTTCCTGTTTTGCCCTTAAGCTGGCCATTCTAGGAACTATTCCACCGCAACTAATAAATGGTTAGTTCATGCTGCTTTGGTGGCCGGTTCGACCGGTACCGTTGCGCGTCACGGTTTCATGGAGCAAAAAGAACCCGGGAACCTGTTTGGTCTCGGTGTATTCCATAAGGATACCGTCGGCGTTGTAGGTCTGTCCGCGTATAACGGCGAGTGCGTTAAAGTCGTCGAGATCGAGCACGCGCGTATCCTCGGGCGTGGGATGCTCGATCGTTACATCGCGTTTGCCCGTGGCAATCTTAATGCCAAGGTCTTCTTCGAGGTAACGATAGATCGAGTCGTTGACAATCTCGGGTGTCAGCCCCGGTACCTGTGAGCTTAGGTAATAGGAGTCGTCGGAGCACACGGCTTGTCCGTCTGCATAACGGATGCGTTTGGCGCGTGTGAGCTCACAGCCTTCGGGAAACCCGGTAATCTTGGAGAGCGCCTTGCTGCAGATGAGGAGCTCAAAGACGGTGGTGACAGTCTTGAGCTCAAAGCCTCGGTTGACCGCGATTTCCTTAAAGGTCTCGAGTCCGCCGCCACCACGACTCTTCTCGTCACTGATGTTGCGAATGACGCGCATGCCTTTGCCTTGCTGGGGGAGCACGTAACCATCTGCCGCAAGCATCGAGATGGCGCGACGGACCGTCATGCGCGAACAGTCAAACAGCTGCGTGAGCTCAGTCTCCGAAGGCAGATAGCTCTGATAGGCGTATGTGCCGTCGTCAATCGACTGCTTCACGTTGTCATAAATAGTTTGGAAGATGGCTCGCGCCATGACGGTCTCCTAGAGCTGGGTGCGTGAACGACGGATGAGGGCCGTCCGCGCAGGTGTCAATCGATTTACTTGCTGGGGTCGATTATATATTTACCCATGGCACGCAGAGCTGGGTCTGACAGGATGGCGCCGAGTTCGTCGAGGGAAGCCACCTTGGCGACCATCGAGGATACGTCGAGCCTGCCAGAGTCGATGAGCTCGAGCGCGCGACGCTGCGTATAAGGGTTGATGTAGGACGAGGTGAGCACAAGCTCCTTCTGGAAGACCTCGAAGGGCTTGACGGTGATTGTCTCATCGGGCTTGGTGAGGCCGAACATCATGACCGTAGCCTTGTGGCCGGCGATCTGGATGGCCTGCTCGATGGTGACGGGCTTGCCAACACACTCGATAACGACATCGACGTTGCCGACGCCCTCCTGCTCCAGGCGGGCCGGGACGTCCTCGTGGATGGAATCAATTGCCAGATCGGCGCCGAGTTTGAGCGCAACCTCGCGCTTGCCCTCGACGGGCTCGAGCAAGACGACCTTGGTGGCGCCGGCGTTTTTGGCAAGCTGCATCATGAGCAGACCGATCATGCCACCGCCGATAACGACAACTGTGCTGCCGGGCTTGATGTTGCACATATCGATGCCGTGCAGGCAGCAGGCGACGGGCTCGGTCATAGCACCCTGCTCAAAGCTGGTGTGATCGCCCAACTTGTAGACTTGCTGCATATCGACGGAGCAGTACTCGGCAAAGCCGCCGTTAACGGTGGTCCCGTAACCGGTCATATGCTCGCAGTAGTGGTTGATTCCGTCGCGGCAGGGTTCGCAGCAGCCGCAGGGATGGTTTGGGTCGATGCACACGCGATCGCCCGGTTTAAAGCCAGCGACATCGCTGCCCACGGCCTCGACAACGCCCGCAAACTCATGACCAAGGATCGTGGGCGGGGTAACGTCCGCTGCGCCCTTGTCGCCTTCATAGATATGAACGTCGGTACCGCAGACGCCGCAAGCTTTGACGTTGATCAGAACGTCGCGCCTGCCCACGGCCGGCTTTGCCGATTCCTCGACTCTGAGGTCGTGCTTTCCATAGAAGACCGCGCTTTTCATGGTGACTCCTTAACGTGGCGGTGAATGTTGTAATGAAGTATAGGCGTGTATGCAGATATAGACAAGCATATCTAGACAAGTAGAAAAGAATTATGAATTGTGGCCATCAGCTATATCAGCTTTAGCAGGCGAAATACTGGACATATACCGTTTACGGCTAATAATCAACCGTTTACCGACCGTAGTATTAATGCTAACTTGTCTAGATAAGTGATATGATAAAAATAGAAGCGCAAGAAGTCGGGGACACGGGCCCACCCGTCCTATTGCACGAGGTACACGCAAACGGCGCGTCTGCGGTCTCGAGTGAAGCCAAAACCGCAGTCGCTCCGAATGAAGAGAGGGGGATTCCCCGTCATGATGCAAAAGATACAACGTTTCGGCGGTGCAATGTACACGCCTGCAATTCTTTTCGCATTTTCCGGAATCGTCGTCGGCCTGGGTACGTTGTTTACCACCGAGGCGATCTTTGGCGAGATGGCCACTGCGGGCCATCTTTGGTTTGATTGCTGGAATGTGCTGCTCCAGGGTGGTTGGACGCTCTTTAACCAGATGCCGTTGCTGTTTTGCGTAGCGTTGCCAATCTCGCTCGCGAACAAGCAGAACGCTCGCTGCTGCATGGAGGCTTTGGCCATCTACCTTACCTTCAACTACTTTGTAAGCACAATCTTGGGGCAGTGGGGCCCTGTCTTTGGGGTCGACTACTCTGTCGAGGCGGGCAGCGGTACTGGTCTTGCCACTATCGCAAGCATCAAAACGCTTGATATGGGCATCATGGGCGCGCTTATCATTTCAGGTATCGCCACGATGCTTCACAACAAGTACTTCGACACCGAACTTCCTGAGTGGTTGGGCGTGTTCTCGGGCTCCGTGTTCATCTATATGATCGGTTTCTTCGTTATGGTTCCGGTCGCTCTTATCGCCTGCCTGGTGTGGCCGCATGTCCAGGCTGCTATCTCCGCCTTCCAGGGATTCATCCTTTCCGCCGGTACGTTCGGCGTGGGCGTCTTTGCTTTCTTCGAGCGCGTGCTGATCCCTACAGGCCTGCACCACTTTATCTATACGCCGTTCTATTACGACAACGCGGCGGTCAACGGTGGCATCTTTGCTGCTTGGGCCAACATCCTGCCCCAACTGGCTGCCGATCCGAGCATTGCTCTTAAGGATGCCGCACCCTGGGCTGCCTATACCTGCCCTGGTTGGACTAAGGTCTTCGGCTCGCTCGGCGTCGCCATTGCGTTTTATATGACCGCCAAACCCGAGCGCAAGCAGCGCGTCAAGGCTCTGCTCATTCCCGTCACCCTTACCGCTATGCTTTGCGGTATCACCGAGCCGCTTGACTTCACCTTCCTGTTCATCGCGCCCGGCCTGTTCGTCGTCCACTGCGTGCTCGGAGCGCTCGGCTGCATGGCTCAAAACCTCCTTGGCGTCGTGGGCATCTTCGACGGCGGCATCATCTCGATGCTTTCGTGGGACTGGCTGCCCCTTTGGGCCGCACACGGTCTGCAGTACGCCATCTCCATCCTTGTCGGTCTGTGCTTTACCGCCCTTTGGGTCGTGGTCTTCCGTTTCCTGATCGTCAAGTTCGACTTTAAGACCCCCGGTCGCGAGGATGACGATGTTGAGGTCGAGCTCAAGTCCAAGGCCGACTACAAGCAAAAGCAGGGCGGTGCTGCTGCTGGCAAATCGGTCGCCCAGAGTAAAGATGATGAGCGCTTGGTGCTTGCCGAGAACATCCTCGATCTGCTCGGTGGCACGGATAACATCATCGATGTAACTAACTGCGCTACCCGTCTGCGCGTTAACGTCAAGGACAAGAGCGTCGTTGCACCCGAGGCTTCCTTCAAGGCGATCGGTACGCATGGCTTGGTGGTCCAAGGTCAGTCAATCCAGGTCATCATCGGCCTTACCGTCCCGCAGGTTCGCGAGAAGTTCGAGAGTCTTCTGAAGTTCGAGAGTCTTCTGTAAACCATCGTCCATCGAAACAATCGGCCTTGTAGAGCCGGTATGCACCGCAAGGCCGATTCTAGAGATAAAAAACTCCACTTCTAGGTAACAATTCCAAACCGTGCAGGCCGCGTACGGGGATGGATTGAGCAAGCGGCCAGAATGAGGAGGACATCATGTCCAAGAAAAACTATGCCGTGACCATTGCCGGCGGTGGCTCTACCTTCACCCCGGGCATCGCTCTGATGCTGCTTGAGGAGCGTGACCGCTTCCCGGTCAACAAGGTGACCTTCTACGACAACAACGCCGAGCGCCAGGAGATCGTGGCAAAGGCCTGCGAGATCTACTTCCACGAGAACGCCCCCGAGGTTGAGTTTAGCTACACCACCGACCCCGAGACCGCATTCACCGGGACCGACTTCGTGCTTGCTCACATCCGCGTCGGCCTGTACGCCATGCGTGAGCTCGACGAGAAGATTCCTCTCAAGTACGGCTGCGTTGGCCAAGAGACCTGCGGTGCCGGCGGTATCGCCTACGGCATGCGCTCCATCGGTGGTGTCATCGAGATCCTCGACTACATGGAGAAGTACAGCCCCAACGCCTGGATGCTCAACTACTCCAACCCCGCGGCCATCGTTGCCGAGGCCTGCCGCGTGCTGCGCCCCAACAGCCGCATCATCAACATTTGCGACATGCCGATCGACCTCATGGATAAGATGAGCCGTATGTGCGGCATCAAGGATCGTCGCGAGCTGCAGTATAGCTACTACGGCCTCAACCACTTTGGTTGGTGGAGCAAGATCTACGACAAGGACGGCAACGACCTCATGCCGCAGATTAAGGAGCACATGGCTAAGAACGGCTACCTGGACGGCATCGAGCACGAGGCCGGTAAGGAGCAGCATGTCGAGGAGAGCTGGATTCACACCTTCGGCAAGGCCAAGGATGTCTATGCTGTCGATCCCGAGACGATTCCCAACACCTACCTCAAGTACTACCTGTATCCGGACTATGTTGTCGAGACGTCTGACCCCAACTACACTCGCGCCAATGAGGTTATGGACGGCCGCGAGAAGAAGGTCTTTGGCGCTTGCCGCGACATCATCGCCAAGGGTACTGCCAAGGACGGCGGCTTTGAGCCCGACGTACACGCTAACTACATCGTCGACCTTGCCTGCGCGCTGGCCGAGAACACGCTCGAGCGCTTCCTGCTGATTGTCCCCAACGATGGTGCTGTGCCCAACTTCGACCCGACGGCCATGGTCGAGGTGCCTTGCATCGTTGGCTCCAACGGCTTTGAGAAGATCTGCCAGGGCCCGATTCCGCAGTTCCAGAAGGGCCTGATGGAGCAGCAGGTTTCCGTCGAGAAGCTCGTTGTCCAGGCTTGGGTCGAGGGCAGCTATCAGAAGCTCTGGCAGGCACTCACGCTCTCCAAGACCATTCCTTCGGCGAGCGTTGCTAAGCAGATCCTGGACGAGCTCATCGAGGCCAACAAGGATTTCTGGCCCGAGCTTAAGTAAGGACTGCTGTCTCGAACTCTCACGCATCTCTGCTTCATTTGCGCCGCCGCGGTGTCCGGATTCGCCCGGATGCTGCGGCGGCGCTATACTTATACGGTTTGAAGTACCTGTACCAAAAGGAGCTGTCGTGTCCCTTTCCATCGGTATCGTGGGCCTGCCCAACGTGGGCAAGTCGACGCTGTTCACCGCGCTTACCAAAAAGACCGGCCTTGCCGCCAACTACCCGTTTGCCACGATCGACCCCAACGTGGGTATCGTCGATGTGCCCGATAGCCGCCTGCAAAAGCTCGCCGACATCGTCAACCCCGGCCGCATTGTGCCGGCTACGGTCGAGTTTGTCGACATCGCAGGTCTGGTGAAGGGCGCTAACGAGGGCGAGGGTCTGGGCAACCAGTTCTTGGCAAACATCCGCGAGACCGACGCTATCTGCGAGGTCGTGCGCTACTTTAAGGACCCCAACGTCATGCGTGAGGTGGGCCGCACGGGCGAGTTCGTCGATCCCGCCGGCGATGCCGACACCATCATGACCGAGCTTATCCTGGCCGACATGGGCACGCTCGAGAAGCAGCTGCCCAAGCTCGAGAAGGAGGCCAAGCGCGACAAGGAGCTCATGCCCAAGTTTGAGGTCGCCAAGCGCCTGCTTGCCTGGCTCAACGAGGGCAAGCGCGCCGCGTCCATGGAGATGACCGACGAGGAGCGCGCCGCTGCCAAGGGCTTGTTCCTGCTCACCATGAAGCCCATCCTGTATGTGGCCAACGTAGACGAGGACATGCTCAACGAGGACCTGGCGCCCATTGATGGCGTCAAGCCGCTGCCGATCTGCGCCAAGATCGAGGCCGAGCTTTCCGAGCTCGATCCCGAGGATGCCGCCGACTACCTGGAGAGCCTGGGCCTGGAGCAGCCCGGTCTGGACGTGCTCGCTCAGGCTGCCTACAAGCTGCTCGGCCTGCAGTCGTTCTTTACGGCTGGCGAGATGGAGGTCAAGGCCTGGACGGTGCGTCAGGGCGCGACCGCCCCGCAGGCCGCCGGTGTCATCCACACCGACTTTGAGCGCGGCTTTATTAAGGCCGAGGTCATTGGCTACGACGACTACATCGAGCTCGGCGGCGAGCAGGGCGCCAAGGCTGCCGGCAAGCTGCGCATCGAGGGCAAGGACTATGTCATGGCCGATGGCGACGTCGTGCACTTCCGCTTTAACGTGTAAGGACGACGCATATGTTTAAATATGGCAAAAAAGCTGGCTACATGGGTATTGCGCTGCTCGTACTTGCGGTGATTCCGCTGCTGGTCGCAGCGTGTGTTATCCCCAACATTGGTCCTGAGGTGGCAACAAAGTTTAATGCCGCCGGCGAGGCGACGCGCTGGGGCAAGAGCTACGAGTTGCTGGCGTTGCCGGTGCTCAACTTGCTGCTGAGCGTGGCGACGTACTTTACGGCGGGACGCCAGGCAAAGAACAATGATGACTCCGCCGCCATGGCGCGCATCGTGTGCGAACGCTACCTGCGTAACGGTTGCATCACGGGTGTGTTCCTCAACGTAATCAACGTCTACTTTATGTATTCGGCGATTACCGGTATGGGCTTTGGCCTGGGCTTTTAGCTTGCGCCTTTAGGCAACGAGCTTGCAAGCATATTCGATGGCTGCTGCGAGGCCGCCGCTCGATCGTGGTTGAAAGACTACGTCGGCGGCGGCCTCGTTTTCGTATCCGGCACCGCGAAGGGCGAGCGCGACGCCGGCTTCCAGGAGAAGGGGCAGGCCACGCTGGCTGGTTACGATTACGGCAGCCTGATTGAGCGAGCAGCTGTGCGCTTGGCATTGGATGGCAAGTTCACCTTGCGCCGGGCAAGGGACTAGAACGGCGGCGACGCGACTTGATAGCAATGCAAATGCTGTGCGCTCATCGGGCGAAAGACATTCTGCTTCAACGACGACGAGCTTGGGCGGTGCGCTGTTTGTGCGAAGCGTGGCTCGGTACGTGCGGACCGAAGAACCCGACATAGAAAACTCCTGTGTATTCGGCAAAACGTAAACTATAGTTTACGTTTATGTTCGGCTCCATTTCAAACTCGGCTGCATGGACGAACGTGCGAAACAGATTCTTGGCAGGCGGGTCGAAGAGACACGCAGGGACCTTGGTATCTCCAAGGTTGATTTTTGTGTGGCGACAGGAATCAGTCGACCCTACCTCGACCGAATCGAAGATGGGACGGCAAATTTCACGCTCAAGGTTCTATTTAAGATCGCGCCCGCACTCGGCATGACGGTGTCAGAGCTTCTCGAGGGTATCGATTAGCCTTTTTTGCTAGATTTGCCGCTTGTTGAACGGGTCCCCCCAACGGCGGCGTGCAAAAACGCGAGTATTCAGCATCCCTCAATAATTTGACGGCAGCCGGGGCCACAAATACGACGCGTAATGTTTTGGATTATCCACAAAATTCAATAATATGAGGAATAACAAGCGCGTGGAACGAGTTTTTCGAGTCGAAAGGCAATTTACAGCCAGCGTTTTTAACGTTCCCGGAAGGGGCGGATGCTGAAAACTCCGCTTTTTGCACGTTCCGAGGGGTACCACGTGCCCTACAAGGCCCAAAGAGGCGGATTTTGTTTTAGCTACGCCATCGGGATACGGTCGTGGTTGACTTGGCTGTAAAACAGGCGCTGAATCTCTGCCGCATCACGTGACTGGCCGAGCGCCCACATGGTTTTGGCCACGAGCGTCTCGGTGGTCATGTCGTCGCCGCGCAAAATACCCGGATGATCGGCGTAAGCTCGGCCGACCTCATAAACACCCAGGTCGAGACCCTCTTCGGGGACCTGCGTAGTCATAACGACGGTGCGGCCCGAATCGACCCAGCGGAAAATCGCCTCCTGGAATGATTCGCCGGACTCGCCGAACTCGGGGATACCGCCAATGCCAAAGGTCTCCAGAATCACGGCGTCGTAGCTATCGGCCAGGGCGTCCAGGATACCCGGGTTCACGCCGGGCGTGAGCTTAAGGACAAACACGCGCGGGTCGATGCTGTCGTAGAAACGCACCGGGTTTTCGCCCTGATGCGTGCCGTGAAGCCCGTTGCGCACAATGCGGTCGTTGCGGATGTAGGCAATGGGCGGATAGTTGACACTAATGAACGCGTTAAAGCTCATGGTGCGCTGCTTGCGGGCGCGCGTGCCGGCAATGGCGACGCCGCCAAACACGATCGAGACGTCGTGTGAATGCTCGTCGAGCGCATAGAGCAGGCTCTGGTACAGGTTGAGCTTGGCATCGGTAAAGGGGTTGCCCATGGGCTTTTGCGAGCCGGTGAGTACGATGGGCTTGGGACTGTCCTGAATCAGATAGGAAAGCGCTGCCGCGGTGTAGCTCATGGTGTCGGTGCCGTGAAGGACTACGAAGCCGTCGTGATCGGCATAGCCTTCGACGATGACATCGCGGATGCGCATCCAGTCGCTCGGGCGCATATTGGTGCTGTCGATGTTCATGGGCTGCACGACGTCGAGCTCGCAGAGGCCCGAAATCTCGGGGACGCTCTGGGCGAGTTCCTCACCGGTCAGGGCGGGGGAGAGGCCGTTACCGTCCTCGGTCGATGCGATGGTGCCGCCCGTGGCGATGAGAAGGATGCGCTTCATGCTGGTATTCCTATCGTATTTGCCGCCACAGAGGCGGAGTCGTTCGGCAGTATTGTGGCACAGGGCGTCCAATGTTCAAACGTATTACATCATCTGTAACGTTTGGTAACACTTCAATTGCCGTCAAATAGGGGCCCTGGTCGTGCGTTTGCCGTGCACTGATGGCTGCGAGGGACGAGAAACCCCATATAACGTGTACACTATGAAAGCAATTTTCGTTTATTCGCGCGGGTGGGCACCGGCTCCCCGCCAACAAGAGGGGGAAACCATGGATCAAAAGGCTTCCGCAAAGGTCCTCGTACTCGACTTTGGTGCGCAGTACGGTCAGCTCATTGCCCGTCGCGTCCGCGACCTCAACGTGTATTCCGAGATCGTTCCCTGCGACATCTCGGCCGACGAGATTCGCGAGATGAACGCCTCTGCGCTCATCCTTTCCGGCGGCCCGGCTTCTGTGTATGCCGAGGACGCTCCGTCCATCGACCCCGCCATCTTTGACCTGGGCCTTCCCGTCCTGGGCTTCTGCTACGGTCATCAGATCACGGCCGTGACGCTCGGTGGCAAGGTCGGCCACTCCGAGGTGGGCGAGTATGGCCGCGCCACCATCACGCGCACGGCAGGCGCCAAGCTCTTTAACTCCACGCCCATGGAGCAGACCGTGTGGATGAGCCACCGCGATGCCGTCTCCGAGGTGCCCGAGGGCTTTACCGTTACCGCCAGCACCGACGTGTGCCCGGTTGCCGCCATGGAGTGCGTCGAGCGCAAGATCTTCACCACGCAGTTCCACCCCGAGGTCAAGCATTCCGAGTACGGTCAGCAGCTGCTGAGCAACTTCCTGTTTGAGATCTGTGGCCTGGAGCCCAACTGGAGCATGGACAACCTGGTCGAGACCATGACGGCAGACTTCCGCGAGAAGGTCGGCGACGACCGCGTGATTCTGGCCCTGTCCGGCGGCGTCGACTCCTCCGTCGTGGCTGCGCTGGGCGCTCGCGCCGTGGGCAAGCAGATGACCTGCGTGTTCATCAACCACGGTCTGCTGCGCAAGGGCGAGCCCGAGCAGGTGGAGGAGGTCTTCACCAAGCAGTTCGACGTCGACTTTATTCACGTTCACGCCGAGGATCGCTATGCCGAGCTTCTGGCCGGCGTGACCGAGCCCGAGGAGAAGCGCCGCATCATCGGTACGCAGTTCTGGAAAGAGTTCTTCGCCGTGGCGCAGCAGCTCGAGACCGATGGCAAGCCGGTCAAGTATCTGGCTCAGGGCACCATCTACCCCGACATCATCGAGTCCGGCGCTCGCAAGACGGGCGGCAAGACGGCCACCATCAAGAGCCATCACAACCTGATCCCGTTCCCCGAGGGCGTGCACTTCGACCTCATTGAGCCGCTCGACCACTTCTTTAAGGACGAGGTCCGTGCACTTGGTCTGGCGCTTGGCCTGCCGGGTCACATCGTGTTCCGTCAGCCTTTCCCGGGCCCGGGTCTGGCCATCCGCATCATCGGCGCGGTCGACAAGGAGAAGCTCGAGATCCTCAAGAACGCCGACGCCATCGTGCGCGAGGAGCTCGACGCCTACAACCAGCGCCTGTTTGAGCAGACCGGTGAGCGCAACTCCGAGCACAGCTGCTGGCAGTATTTCGCGGTCCTGCCCGACATTAAGTCCGTGGGCGTTATGGGCGACGAGCGCACCTATCAGCGCCCGATCATCCTGCGTGCCGTCGAGTCCAGCGATGCCATGACCGCCGACTGGGCCAAGCTGCCCTATGACGTACTGGCCCGCATCTCTGGCCGCATCGTTGCCGAGGTTCCTGGCGCCAACCGCGTGTGCTACGACATCACGTCCAAGCCGCCCGCGACCATCGAGTGGGAATAACGGGAACTGGCTTCTGAACTCGCGTTTTGGTGCTGCCGAGTACCGCCTGATACTGTTTCGGCATCGCCGCAGGACGAAGCCACCAGCGAAATAGTGGGAATAACAGCCCTCGAACCCTCTGGTTCGAGGGCTTTCTTTTTGTATCTCTACCTGGGAAAACGACCCAATTATTCCCGTCTATCCCTACTGGGCGGTACAGCGGAGTACTCGGCGGTACGGGAATAATTAGGCCCTGCGGGAATAATTCACAATTCGGGTCCCCCGAAGGCCGGTTTCGAACGGTCGAAACTGAGTTGAAACTGCGAGGCGGATTCAAACCCTTTTCAATTGTATTTGCCCAGGTCAACAAACGGGAATAAAGAAACGCGGAAATCGGTTTCCGCAGTTTCGACAACCCCGAATGCCGCCGAATAACGCCGTGTATCTTGCTGTATTTTAGCGCGCAATTATTCCTCGAACGGGGCTTCAGGGGTGCCGATTTCATACGGGAATAATGGGCTCTTCGGTGGTTTCTGTGGGAGAGATTCCGGCATAGGCCCAGCTCAGC